>CBDTZE010000465.1:0-2110 GCA_965364815.1 uncultured Nitriliruptoria bacterium
CCAGCCCAGCCGAGTCACCGGCGCCCGCCCCGACGACCGCGTCCTCGGCTCCATGGAATGTCATGCTCTTCGAGGAGAACCTGGCGACGGCCCTGCGTGACGCGATCACCGAGTTGTCCACGGGTTGGACCGGCGGCAGTCGTTCGCTGGGCTTCGCCAACGGTGCCCTCCTGGTCGTCCCCGGCGTCTCGCCGGCCTGGTCTCGCGTCCGGTCGCAGGTCCTCGGGACACAGGAGGCCATCATCCGGGGCGACATCGTGGTCGACGCGGGCTGAGCCCGCGGTGAGCACCTAGTCTGCTGACGTCCCCCTCACGCCAGGAGCCCAAGGTGCGGCGCGCCAAGATCGTGGCCACACTCGGCCCAGCCCTCGATGATCCGTCGAAGCTCAAGGCCGCGATCGCGGCGGGCATCGACGTCGTCCGGCTCAACTTCAGTCACGGCACCTTCGAAGAGCACAAGGAACGGCTGGAGCAGGTCCACGAGGTCGCGGCCTCGATCGGCCGGACGGTCGGCTCCCTGGGCGACCTGCAGGGCCCCAAGATCCGTCTCGGGATGCTGCCGGAGGAAGGCGTCGAGTTCGTCGACGGTGGCGAGGTCGTCCTGCTCGCGGGCGAGGAGGAACTCGACACGTATCACGACGGTGCAGGCACGCCGGTCGTACCGGTCGTCTACCCGCAACTGTCCGACGACGTCGAGGCCGGGGCGCTGATCCTGATGGACGACGGCCTGCTCCGACTGGTCGTGTCTCGTGTGTCCGGCAAGGCCGTGCACGCTCGCGTGATCGCCGGCGGAACCGCCAAGTCGCGCAAGGGCGTGAACCTTCCGGGCGTCAGCGTGTCGGCCAAGAGCCTGACGGAGAAGGACCGCGAGGACGTCGAGTCCATGGTCAAGCTGGGGGTCGACTGGATCGCGCTGTCGTTCGTCCGCGCCGCGAAGGACGTCAACGAACTCCGGTCGCTCATCCAGTCCCTGGGTGGCCACGCCCCGATCATCGCGAAGTTGGAACGCCCCGAGGCCGTCGCCAACCTCGAGGAGATCATGGCGGCCACGGACGCGGTCATGGTCGCGCGTGGTGACCTGGGAGTGGAGATCGGGCCCGAGCGAGTGCCGGCCATCCAGAAGGAGATGATCGACCTCGCGAACCGCGAGGCCAAGCCGGTCATCACCGCGACGGAGATGCTGGACTCGATGATCCGTTCGCCGCGCCCCACGCGCGCCGAGGCCTCCGACGTCGCCAACGCCATCTTCGACGGCACCGACGCCGTCATGCTCTCTGGTGAGACGGCGGCGGGCCGCTTCCCGGTCGAGGCCGTGCGCACCATGGCCAAGATCATCGAGGAGGCGGAGTCCGCGGACCGCCGTTTCCACAAGACCCTCGCTGCGGCACCCGCCGAGATCTCGATCCCGCGGACCGTCGCCCGGGCCGCGGTCAATGTCGCCAGCTCCCTGCACGCCAAGGCCGTGCTGGTCTTCAGCCTGTCGGGCTCCAGCGTCCAGTTGGTCTCGAAGTTCCGACCGTCCGTGCCCGTGATCGGCCTGACGACGAGGGCTGAGTCCCTCCAGCGCCTTGCGCTGATGTGGGGCACGCAGGGCGCCCTGGTGGCGCAGGAGGACAACTCCGAGGCCCTCATGAAGGCGGCCGAGGAGGTCTGTCTCGCCGGCGGCTACGCGGGGCGGGGCGACACGGTCGTGATCGTGTCCGGCATCCCCGGTGGCCATGGCGGCACCAACCGCCTGCTGATCCACCGGTTGGGCGACCGGCACAAGTGACGCCTCAGCGCGGGCGTGGCTCCGGGGCGGGTGGGATGACCTTGGCGGCGAGGATGTCGGCCTCGTAGACCTCGACGAGCTCCTCGGGCCGCTCGCCCTTGGCTGCGCGACGCACCATCAGGGTGCCGTCGTCCCAGGACTCGAGGTGGCCGATGACGTCGCTGGGTCGGGCCCCGCGTTCCTCGTCCTCGATCCATCGGCGGATGGACACGCGCTGACCGACGTCCGCGGGCGTGAGGGTGTTGCGATACCGGGCTCGCATCATGACGAGGCAGCCGGGGCGTCGGCGTCGAGGTCGACCAGGCGCACCTTCACGCCGAACGTGCGCTCGAAGAGACC
>CBDTZE010000466.1:0-2107 GCA_965364815.1 uncultured Nitriliruptoria bacterium
TCGCCGCGACGACCGCGTACTCGCTGGGCCTCAAGCACGTGGCCGTCCTGGAGTTGGCCATCGTCGCCAGTGGGTTCGTCCTTCGTGCCCTCGCGGGAGCCGCAGCCGTCGACGTGCCCGTGTCACGCTGGTTCCTGATCGTCGTGTCCGCCGGCGCGTTTCACCTCGTGGCGACCAAGCGGTTCGCCGAGTCCCGCGACCAGGACGTCGCCAACCGACGCAAGGTCCTGGCCGGGTATCCCGGAGAAGTCCTCACGGAGATCCGACTGGTGACCGCCGCCGTCATGGTCGCTGCGTACCTGCTGTGGGCCTTCGAGACCTCCGAGGGTGCGACGTCCTCGTGGCCGTGGTTCGAACTCTCCTCGCTGCCGTTCGTGCTGGCGCTGTTCCGCTACACCTCGGCCGTCCACGGCGGTGCGGGCGAGGCCCCCGAGGACGTCTTTCTCGGCGACCGGCAGCTGCTGACGTACGGGGCGCTCTGGGCCGGGGTGTTCCTGGCTGGCGTGTATGGAGTTGGCGCATGAGCGGGTCCGGGCTGCAACGCCGCGTCCTGACCGGCTGGGGGCGCACCGCCCCGACCGGGGCTGACGTGGCCCATCCGCTGGACCGTGAGGCGATCGCCCGGCTGGTCACGTCTGACTCGTCCCGAGGGATCGTTGCGCGCGGGCTCGGCCGGTCCTACGGCGACGCGGCCCAGAACGCCGGCGGCATCGTCGCCGACCTCACGACCATGGCCGGCGTGCGGATGTTCGACCCGAAGGCCGGCGTGGTGGGAGCGGCGGCAGGGCTCTCCCTCGACACATTGATGCAGGCCGTCGTCCCGCATGGCTGGTTCCCGCACGTGACGCCGGGGACCCGGCACGTCACCCTCGGCGGGGCGTTGGCCAGCGACATCCACGGCAAGAACCATCACGTCGACGGCTCGTGGTCGGCCGGGGTGAAGCGGTTCGACCTCGTCGACGGGGCGGGCCAGATCCGCACCGTCCGGCCCGGCGAGCCAGCGTTCGACGCCACCGCCGGCGGCATGGGCCTGACCGGCATCGTCGCCTCGATGCAGCTCCAGCTCCAGGCGATCCCGACGTCGCGGTTGCTGGTCGACACCGAGCGTGCCGACGACCTCGACGACCTCATGGCCCGCATGGAGGCCAAGGACGACGACTACCGCTTCTCCGTGGCGTGGATCGACCTGCTGGCCAAGGGCGCTTCGCTGGGCCGATCCGTGCTGACCCGGGGCGACTGGGCTCCCGTGGATGCGCTGGGCGATGTCGACCATGCCACGCCCCACGCCTACAACGCCGGCGTGCTGGCGACGGCCCCGCCGTTCATCCCCAGCGGCCTGCTCAACAAGCTCACCGTCGCCGCGTTCAACGAGCTCTGGTTCCGCAAGGCGCCCAAGCACCGCGTCGGCGAGCTCCAGAGCATCCCCGCCTTCTTCCACCCGCTGGACGGCGTGGGGGAGTGGAACCGCATCTACGGCCGGCGAGGCTTCATCCAGTACCAGTTCGTCGTGCCGTTCGGCCCGGCCGGCGACAAGGTCCTGCGCGAGGTCGTGGAGACGCTTTCCGCGTCGGGGCGTGCCTCGTTCCTCGCCGTGCTCAAGCGCTTCGGGCCCGGCGGCTCCGGTCACCTGTCGTTCCCCGCCCCGGGCTGGACGCTGGCGCTGGACCTGCCGATGGACGGATCCGCGGACCTCGCGATGATGCTGCGGCGCTTCGACCACCAGGTCGCCGAGGCCGGTGGCCGGGTCTACCTGGCGAAGGACTCCTGCCTCGACCCCTCCGTCCTGCCGACGATGTACCCGAGGCTCGACGAGTGGCGCGCCGTCGCCGATGAGCTCGACCCCCAGCACCGCTTCACCAGCGACCTCGACCGCCGCCTTGGCCTGCGCGGCTCGTAGGCGGGACGGTCAGCAGGCGGGGGTATTCAGCAGCCGGGGCGGTCGGTTGCTCGCCAGTGGGAGAGCGTCGCGCCGTTGCCGCCCCAGCTGTCCTCGACCTGCGTGAAGCCGGCCGAGGTGAGTGCGGCCTTGACGTCGTCGAGGTCGTCGCTCACGTGAGATGCGGGAAGCCAGACGCCGCAGGTGCCGGAGGTCAGGTCGGCCACGATC
>CBDTZE010000467.1:0-2093 GCA_965364815.1 uncultured Nitriliruptoria bacterium
CCCCGGTCCGCGGGTGCTGCCGCGACGTCCCGTCGATGGTCGGAGGTCCCGAGCCGGTCGTGTGGCGGAACAATGAGCATGCCGCCCCGACCGCGGACACCGGCGTTGCGGTCGAGCAGCATCGAACGCAGCCGCGCGATCGCATCGACCTCGGCAAAGGACGGCTCCGCATCGGAAGCGGCGACCGCATGAGCGACGTCAAGGACGTGCCGGTGGTAGATCGCCGACCGGTTCCCGCCGGAGGACTCGTCCGCGGCGGACAGTCGCTCGAAGAGCAGGGACGGCCGGTCCAGCCAGGTGCGTCGGCCGTTGAGAATGCCCGAGCGACGCAGGCTCTCCGGCGTGGCTTGGCCCATGCCAGCGAGGAACGGCGCCATGGCCGCGGCGAACCACTCCAGCTCGGCGTCGTCGTGCTCGTGATCCGCGTCGATGATCGCCGCGATGACATTGGACAGCTCATCGACCACGACACGCCGTGCACGCGCCTCCGCGCCCACGGGCTCGGAGTCGATCCCGACGACCAGCGGACTGATCGCCGACACGAAAGTCCCGACCGACGTCAGCCCGACCAGCCGGCGCGACATGACCTCAGCCCAGGCGGAAGTCGAGGTCGGCCTCGACCTCCATCACGTCCATCTGGGCCTTCTGGAGCTTGCCGGAGAAGTCGACGTTCACGGACTGCCAGGAGGTGAACTGATCCAGGACCCAGATGCCCGACTGGCGCGAGCCGTTGCCGGACTTCCCGTTGCCACCGAAGGGCAGGTGGGCCTCGGCCCCGGAGGTCGAGTTGTTGATCGACACCATGCCCGCCGACACCTGCTCACGGAAGCGAAAGGCGTGCGTCATGGAGGTCGTGTAGATGGAGGACGACAGGCCGTAGCCGTGGGCGTTGGCCAACTCGATGGCCTGCTCCCACGTGGAGAACTTGGCGACGTTGCAGATCGGACCGAAGGTCTCGGTCGCGTAGATCTTGTCGTCGATCGTCACGCCCGACACGATGGTCGGGTGGCAGAAGATGCCCTCGTCCGGGTCGCCGACGAAGCCTTCACGCGGGTTTTCGGACGTGATGCGCCCCGTCCCGGTCGATCCGCTGACCGTGTGGTGGTCCTGCACGAGCCCCAGCCAGTTCTCGAAGTTGTCCGCGAACCGCTGGGACATCATGGGTCCGTACAGGACCTCGGTCGAGGTGGGATCGCCGATGGTCGCGGACTCGGCCGCCTTGGTGAAGCGCGCCAGGAACTCGTCGTAGACGTCCTCGTGCACGATGGCGGTACCCAGGGAGGTGCAGCGCTGGCCGGAGGTGCCGAAGCCGGAGAACAGGGCGCCCTCGACGGCCAGGTCCAGCTCCGCGTCGTCCATCACGACCATGGGGTTCTTGCCACCGAGCTCCAGGCACGGCTGCTGCAGGTGGCGGCCGCAGAGCTCACCGATGCGAACGCCGACGGCAGACGAACCCGTGAAGCCGACCTTCTGGACAAGCCCCTGGTCCAGGGCCTGCTCCAGCCCTTCGAAGGTGGTCGGCCCGTCGGTGAGCACCAGGTTGATCGCCCCCGCCGGCAGGCCGCCGGCCTCCAGCAGCTCGACGAAGGCCTGTGCGGTCGCGGCGGCGTACTCGGCCGGCTTCCAGACCACGGTGTTGCCCGCGAGCAGGGCCGGCAGGATGTACCAAGCCGGGACGGCGGCGGGGAAGTTGCCGGCCGTGATGATGGCGACGGTGCCGATCGGCCGTCGGAACGTGAACAGCTGCTTGTCCGGCATCTCGCTGGGGACCGTCTGGCCGTACAGGCGACGGCCCTCGCCGAGGAAGAAGTCGGCCGTGTCGATGACCTCCTGGATCTCACCACGCGACTCCGCGATCGGCTTGCCGATCTCCGCCGTGACGAGCTGGCTCCAGGCTTCCTTGTTGGCCTCGACCAGGCGCCCGATCTGCTGGATCGCCCGTCCGCGGACCGGCGCGGGCGTGCGAGCCCACTCGGACTGAACGGCCCGAGCCGCCTTGGCTGCATCGACGAACGTGGAGGCGTCGCCCAGGCTGACCTCGGCCACGACCTCGGCCGTGCGGGACGGGTTCACTCCCGTGAGCGTGCCGCCGG
>CBDTZE010000468.1:0-2062 GCA_965364815.1 uncultured Nitriliruptoria bacterium
TGGCGACCGTCGACGAACGATCCCAGCGACCGACCAGCCTCGACGTAGCCCTGGAAAGCCGCCCGACCCTCCTCCCCGAACTCCTCGCCCAGCGAGAGCTCGAAGACGCGGGTGGCCGTCGTCAGTGCTTCGGCTCCCTCGACGACTCTGATGTCCACGTCTGCTCCCGCCATCGCCCCGTGGCCGCCCGGCGGCGACCCTGCTCGCCATTCTGCCCGACCGCGAGGTGGATCGGGGGTCAAGGGTGGGCGGCGGACCAGGCCTCGTCAAACGCCGACCGGGCACCCGACGCATCGAGCCAGGCCTCGTCGACCTGGCGTCGCACCCCATGGACCAGGGCATCGGCGAGGTGCACGGCGCCGGCCACGTGCAGTTCGGCACCCATCACGGACGGGTCGTGGTGACCAGCAACGGCGTCGATCAGCTCGCCTGGCAGCCCCCACGTTGCGAGGAGGCAGGCACCGACCGCTGCGTGGTCGCAGCCGAAGAGGCTGCGTTCGGCGCTGCTCTGCGAGCTGCCACCCGCCACGATGGCCTCGACGGAACGCCAGCCGGCTGGGTCGTTGGCCGCCAGGATCAGCTTGCCGATGTCGTGCAGCAGCCCCGCGGTCCATGCCTCGGGATCTGCCGGAAGCAGGTCACGGGTCGCAACGGCGACGTCCTTGGCGTGGACCTGCAGGTCCTGTGCCAGGTCCAGGACGACCTGCGGGACGCGGTTGCGGAAGGCGCGCAGGACCTCGAGGTGCACGACCAGGCCGCGGATCGCCGGGGTGCCGAGCCAGGCGACGGCCTGGGCGATGTCGGCCGTGGGCGTCCGCCGGGCGTAGAAGGCCGAGTTCGTCAACTGCAGCACGCGTGCCGTCAACTCCGGGTCCGTCGCCACGATGTCGCCGAGGTCGGCCATCGTCGACTCAGGATCGGCGAGCACTCGCGAGATCTCGACGAGCAACTCGGGGACGCCGGGCAGCACGTCGCAGTTGGCGATCTGCGCCAGCACGATCGGGTTCTCCACGGCGCGATGCCGCGCCATCGACCGTCGCACGCGCTCACCGAGCGTGTCGAGATCCGAGGGTGTCAGCACCTGGTGGGCGAGGCTGGCCAGGGCCGGGTCGTCACGTTCCCGGGTGATCATCCCGATCCGAACGGCGCCAGGTTGGGTGTCGCGAGCCAGCCGAAGCAGCAGTGGGTCGCTGAAACCTTCGACCTCGACGTCCGCGATGACCACATCGAAAGCGGCGTCGTGGAGTTGGGCGGCGGTGTCCGCCGGGTCACCCGTGTGTCGGATCACGGCTGGCACAGCGGCGGCCAGCGAGGAGGCCACCTGGTCGGCCAGGTCCGCGTCGGCAATGGCGACCAGCACGTGGATGGCAAGGGGCACATCGCCACTCGGCGCGTTGTCAGTCGGTGCTGCTCCCGCTTGGTTCCCCGTCCAGAACATGATCTGCCCCACCGTCACTCTGGCAGGTGCACATCCGTGGCACCCGCTCCCCGACCCGTCGGCCGCTTGGACGACGAATCAATGAGCAATCGGTGGGACGGCACGCACGGGCCGACGACGTCCGAGAAACGCCACGTCAGGTCAGGACGAGCCCGTCGGGGCCTGCATCAACGGCGACCCGCGCCCCGTCGGCCACCCGTCCGTCCAACAACGCCACCGCCAGCGGGTCCTCCAACGCGCTGCGGACCAGGCGCTTCACGGGGCGCGCCCCGTAGGCCGGATCCCAGCCGTGCTCGGCCAGCCAGTCGCGAGCTGCCTCGGTCAGGTCGAGGTGGATGTCCCGCGCGGACAGTCGGCCACGCAACCGGTCGACCTGGAGGTCGACGATCCTGGCAACGTGTTCGCGACCGAGGCGTTCGAAGATCGTGACTTCGTCGATGCGGTTGAGGAACTCCGGGCGAAAGTGCGCCCGGACCTCGGACATGACGCGCTCACGCAGGTCGTCGGGCGACAAGGTCGGGTCGAGGATGTGGTGACTGCCGAGGTTCGACGTCATGATCACGACGGTGTTGCGGAAGTCGACGGTGCGGCCCTGGCCATCGGTCAGGCGTCCGTCGTCGAGCA
>CBDTZE010000469.1:0-2062 GCA_965364815.1 uncultured Nitriliruptoria bacterium
ACGCGAACACCGACGTTGCTGTCACCGGCGTTGGCCGGCGGCAGCAGTGAGGTGTCGTAGAAGGCGCACTCGTTGCCCAACTCGTCGACGTAGCGGTGCACCTTGTAGCCGGCGACGCTGCCGACGATCGTGCCATCGGCACCCTTCTCCTGCGTGTGCTGGCCAACGAGCTCAACGTTGCACTGCAGCCCCTGTGCGGCCAGGCCGCTCTCGTGGTCCGCGCGGCTCACTCGTCCCTGGATGCCTGTCTCGGGACGGGCGCCCGGGCCGCACTCGGCGCGGGGGACGGACAGCAGCTCCGGTTCGGCGGCCCTCTCCGGGCCCGACGCAGACTGGGCGAGCAGCACGGTGTCGCCGCCCCCGAAGGCGAAGAGGAAGAGGACGAGGGTGGCCACGAAGGGGCTTCGGTTGCGCGCTCGGGTGCGGTTGTTCATGGTGACGATCTTGGTCATCGTCGACGTTCGCTGCCGCAGGGATGGTGTGGGCAGAGGTCGAGCGCAGAATGCATACGCACCAAGACTAAAGGACCAGCCCGGCGGGGGGTTCAGCCGACGTCGGGGTCCAGGCCGAGTGCGGCCCTGATCGGCCCACGAAGGCCCAGGCCCAGGGCCCGGCTGGCGGCGCCGGTCAGGTGTTGCTCGTCATAGATCATCCATCGCGACTGTCCGGGCACCAAGGCGCGACAGGCGCGGTCGGGGCAGAGCCACCCGAGTCGGCTGACGTAGCGGGCGCCGAGGGCATCCATGGAGGCCGCCAGTCGTGCGTCCGTCTGGAAGATGCGTTCTCGGAGGCCCTTGTTGAGCTCGGCGTCGAAGCCATCGAGCGTGTCCGCGCGAGTCGCCAGGCCGAACGCTCGGCCTTCGTAGTAGGGGCCGACCCCCATGACGACGATCGGCACGCCCCATCGGTCGATCATCCACGCGACGGTCTCCTCGAACGCCTCGACCACCAGGTCAAGGTCGCCGTAGTCCTCCTCGATCAGCATGCTCAGGACGATGACGTCGAGGTCGGGCGCGATGGAGTCGACCACGTCGAAACGGCCCTCGTTGTAGACGGAGCAGTCGACGCGGCCCGACTGGCCGTCGCGTGCGGCGAGGCCCTCCAATCCTTCGAGGTCGTGCAGCGGAGGGCAGCCACCCCGTCGATCCTCGGGGACGATGATGCGCAGCTCCGGCGCCGCGGTCAGCAGTGCGTTCACGGCATCGAGGGTGTGCGAGTCTCCCAGCACGACGACGTTGGTGGCGTTGCTGTCGATCGCCCCGCAGAAGGGCGTGTCACTGGCGGCGGCGATCTTCCCTGCGTCGCAGAGTTGGTCGTGGACCACCGACCGGTCGCTCATCTCTGCCTCGAACGACACGGATCGCAGCAGGCGCTCGTCGGGCGGCTCCGGGAGGACTTCTTCCCGGTCAAGCGCCTGGACCGGGGCGGTCGGCGGGGGAGCGGAAGCGGGGAGGGCGCCTGGGCTGTTGCCGGCCATCGCCCCGGCGCCGGCGATGGCGACCAACACCATCGCGGCGACTCCGGGTGCCGCGGCGCGCGTGTTCACACGCCGTGCACGGTGTGCTGACGTGCGGGGCGCGGTCCAGCGCATGGGGCGCTCGACGAACCGGAACTGCAGTTCCGCCAGGACGACGGACAGCCCCAGGACCGTCAGCGTGGCCCCTCCGTCGAGGGGGCCATGGATGACGGCAGCGAAGACCAGCACTGGCCAGTGGGTCAGGTACAGGGAGTAGGACCGCAGCCCGACCTGGCCGGCCACCGCATTGGAGAGCACTCGATCCAGCGTCGCGGGGCGCCGAGCCATGATGACCGCCGCCGTGCCGAACGCGGGCACGGCTGCCGCAACCCCGGGGAAGACGGTGGCTCCGTCGTAGAGGGCAATCGACCCAAGGATCGCCGCGAGACCGACGAGCCAGAGGGCGGCACGCGTCGTCGTCGCCGCCCGCGTGGCGGGCCAGGTCCGACGGTCGAGCCACACGATGGCTGCGCCGGCAACGAACTCGTAGACGCGAAATGGCATCAGGTAGGAGGCACCGGCGGCATCCACGCCGGTGAACCACCA
>CBDTZE010000470.1:0-2046 GCA_965364815.1 uncultured Nitriliruptoria bacterium
GCTCGGCGGCCGGTGCTGCCTCGGCGGCCGGTGCTGCCTCGGCGGCCGGTGCTTCGGCCTGCTCTTCGGCGGCGGCGCCGTCGTCAGCGGGCTTGGCGGCGGACGCGTCACCGTCGGCATCCACGACGCAGATGACCTGGCCGACCGTGATGGTGTCGTCGACCTCGGCGCGGATCTCCGTCACGACGCCGGCGATGGGCGAGGGGACCTCCGTGTCGATCTTGTCGGTGGAGATCTCCAGCAGCGGCTGGTCCTCGGCGACGGTGTCGCCGACCTCGACGAGCCACGCCAGGACGACGCCCTCTTCGACCGATTCGCCGAGTGCGGGGAGCTTGATCTCTTCGGCCACGGGGAAGTCCTCATGTCGTGCCCGAAAGGAGGGTCGGGCGGGACGAACGATGGGTGGTGTGGGCCCTGCGGGGCGGCCTGCCCAGCAAGAACGCATCCTCGCGCGACCGTAGCGAAAGGGGCGGGTCCGCTGCCCGCCGTACCGTGCCCGCCGACCGCCAGCGCACCTCCTCACTGCGGAGCACCTGACCGTGGACCTGCATCCCAGCCCCCTGCTCGACCGCCACGAGGCCCTCGGAGCCAAGTTGGCACCGTTCGCCGGGTGGTCGATGCCGCTGCAGTACGCCGGCGTGCTCGAGGAGCACGAGGCGGTCCGCACCGGGGTCGGCGTGTTCGACGTCTCGCACCTCGGCACGGTCTTTCTCGACGGCCCGGAAGCACAGGCGGTCATCGCCGCGACCTTCACCAACGATCCCTCCGTGCTGGAGGACGGTCGATCCCAGTACACGCTCTGCGTCACGGCGGAAGGCGGCGTCCTCGACGACTGCATCGTCTACCGCCTGACCCAGGAGCGCTGGGTCGTCATTCCCAACGGTGCCAACACCGCGGCGGTCATCGCCGCGCTGCGGATCAACACCAACGGACGCAACGTCCGGATGGACGACCGGTCCAGGGACTTCGCCATCCTCGCCGTCCAGGGCCCGGAGGCCTTCGGCATCGCCCAGGATGTCACGGGTGTCGACGCCAGCGTGCTACCCTTCCAGGCGATCGCGACGTTCGGTGAGGACGGCCTGCTCTGCCGTACCGGTTACACCGGGGAGGTCGGCGTCGAGTTGGTCGTCCCCAACGGCCAGGCCGGCGCCCTCTGGGATGCCCTCCTGGCGCGCGGCGTCACGCCGTGCGGCCTCGGGGCGCGTGACACCCTGCGCCTGGAGATGGGCTACCCGCTCCACGGCAACGACATCGACCTGACGACCTCGCCCTACGAGGCACGCCTGGGCTGGGCGGTGAAGTTGGACCGCGAGGACTTCAACGGTCGCGACGCTTTGGTCGCCGC
Source organism: uncultured Nitriliruptoria bacterium (assembly GCA_965364815.1). Taxonomy (GTDB): domain Bacteria; phylum Actinomycetota; class Nitriliruptoria; order Nitriliruptorales; family Nitriliruptoraceae; genus CBDTZE01. The sequence goes on from CBDTZE010000470.1 coordinate 1,346, forward strand.
GAAGGAAGCGGGCCCGTCCCGGCGCTTGTGGGGGCTGCTGGGTGAGGGGCGCCGTCCGTTGCGCCATGGGATGACCGTCCACGTCGGCGACAAGCAGGTTGGCGAGGTCACCTCCGGAGGGTTCGCGCCGTCACGCGGCCTTGGCATCGGCCTGGCCTACCTGGCGGACCCGCTCAAGCCCGGTGACGCGGTCGAGGTGGACGTCCGCGGCAAGCGCCTGGCCGTCGAGGTGGTCCGTCCGCCGTTCATGGAGACCTCGCCCCACGGCTGATTCTTCGGGACCTTCGTCCCAGGATCAGGGGCATCCCTGACGTTGCGCCACACCGCGATGCGGTCCACTGTGGTGTCGTCGAGGGGAAGTGTGGATCGTGGACGTTCGTGACTGGCTGGACCGTTGGGTGGCTGGGGACTTGCTTTCCCCTGAGGTCGCTGAACGGCTGCGCGAGGACGTGGATCGTGTCCCCGCCCTCGAGGCCGGAGCGGCGCCGGACGGCTCTGCCCAGACCGCCGGGCGCGTCCGTGGCATGGTCCTCGAAGCCGTGGGCTACCTCGGCGCGGCCCTGACGTTCGGGGCGTTGGCGATCCTCTTCGACGTGACCCAGTGGCCCCAGGTCGTCGTCGTGCTCCTGCTGCTGGCGACCTCCGGCGTGGCCGGGTGGGGCGTGTGGCAGTTGACGCCAGCGACGACGGGCGCGGCCTCG
>CBDTZE010000471.1:0-2033 GCA_965364815.1 uncultured Nitriliruptoria bacterium
GGCGCCCGAGCGCGCGCAGGTCATGGCGCCCCGCGCGGTCCGCGCCATCGGCCGGGCCCGAGACGACCAGCAGGTCGTTCCTCGTGCGCCACCGCGACCTCGAGCTCCGTGAGTGGGACGCCGAGCAACTCGGCGGCCCGATCGGCATCGATCACGTCCGCCACCTGCAGTCGCAGGACGGCGTGGTGCACGACGGGCATCCGCGTTGCCGCTCGGCTCAGGGGCGAGACGTGCGCAAGGTCCAGCAGGGCATGCGTGCTCAGGGCCAGCAGCGTCGCCACCGGCGCATCGGCCCAGTTCTCGGGCGCGACATCCTGACGTCGTCTGCGTCGCCAGAGGTTGGACGCCGCGCGGGGGTTGGCGATCTGCAACGCCGCACGCAAGGCCTGCACCGCCTGCTCGTCCGCGTAGAGCAGACCCAACGCGCTTGCGAGGTCCTCGAGGCCCGGGGCCATCCGCGCCACGATCGCCTCGGCGTCGGCGCGGTCGCCGTCCTCACGCCACGCACGCACGAGTTGGACGACGTCCACCTCGGCTGCGTCGTCGCTCATGGGATCAGACGCCCAGGTCGCGGGCGATCAGCATCCGCTGGACCTCGCTGGTGCCCTCACCGATCTCCAGGATCTTGGCGTCCTGGTAGAAACGCCCGACCCGGTACTCGGTCATGAAGCCGTACCCACCGAAGATCTGGGTGGCCTCACGCGCGGCCGTCACGGCCTGTTCCGAGCTGTAGAGCTTGGCGATGCAGGCCTCCCGCTTGTAGGGCTGGCCCTCGTTCTTCAGCCACGCCGCCCGTTGGTACATCATGCGTGAGGTCTGCGCGGCGACCTCCATGTCGGCGATCTTGAAGGCCATCGACTGGTTCTTGCCGATGGGCTTGCCGAAGGCCTCACGCTCGCCGACGTAGCGGACGCACTCGTCGATGCAGCCCTGGATCATCCCGACCGCCAGCGCGGCGATGGCGATGCGGCCGTCGTCGAGGGTCTGCAGGAACTGGTGGAAGCCCTGGCCTCGTTCACCGAGCTGGTTCTCCAGCGGGATCTTCACGTCCTCGAAGACCAGCTCGTGCGTGTCGGACGCGTGCCAGCCGACCTTCCGGTAGGCCGGTGCGACCGTGAACCCGGGAGTGTCGATCGGGACGATGAAGCACGTCATCTCGTTCTCGCCCGTGAAGGCGGTGATCGTCGCGATCGTCGAGATCTCCGTGCCGACGTTGGTGATGAAGACCTTGGAGCCGTTGATCACCCAGTGGTCGCCGTCCTGCACGGCCTTGGTCTTGGTCGCCCCGTAGACGTCCGAACCACCGCCGGGCTCCGTGAGGCCGAAGCCGCCGAGCGCCTGGCCAGCGACCAGCGGACGCAGCCACTTCTCCTTCTGCTCCTGGGTGCCGTACTCGTGCAACGGCGTGGCGCCCAGGCCCGTGGCTGCCTCGAGCGTGATCCCCAACGACTGGTCGACCCGGCCGATCTCCTCGATGGCGATGCACAGCGTCTGCAGGTCGGCGCCCATGCCGCCCCACGCCTCCTCGAACGGGATGCCGAACAGCCCCATGTCGCCCATCTGCCGGACGATGTCGACGGGGAACGTCTTGGTGGCGTTGAACTCGTCCGCGGCCGGTGCAACGACCGTGTCGGCGAACTGCTTGACGACCTTCTTGAACTCCTGCTGCTCTTCGGAGAGGGCGAAGTCGAGGGCCATGACGTGCTCCGAGGGTGGCGGATCGAGGAGGAGGTGCGACGCCCGAGACTAGGTCGCGTCGCGTCGGGCGGCCGATCGGGTGGAGCCGGTCTGGGAGGTCACGCCCTCGTGGACCCAGCGTTGGATCCGCGCCAGTCCTGCGCGCCGGTCGGTGGTGACCGCGACCAGGCGATCACCCACCCGGAAGACCGACGCACCCGTGGGCACGGACACGCGTTCCCCCCGGACGATGGCTGCCAGGACGACGTCCTGGGGAGGGGGTGCGTTGCGCACCGACCGACCCACCAGGGGCGAGTCACGGCCGACCTCGACCTCCACCACGTCGACCTCGGAGT
>CBDTZE010000472.1:0-2033 GCA_965364815.1 uncultured Nitriliruptoria bacterium
TGGCGAGGAAGTCGAGGACGTGGGCGATCGGGGCGCCGTGGAAGTTGCCGTTGGAGACGACGCGGCCGTCGTCGGTGACGACGGGGTTGTCGATGGACGACGCGGTCTCGCGCGCGGCGACCATGCGGGCGTGATCGACCGTGTCACGGGCGGAACCCAGGACCTGGGGCGAGCAGCGCATCGAGTACGCGTCCTGGACGCGGGTGTCCTCCTCATTGTCGTGTGAGGTGACGATCGGCGAGTCCGCGAGGAGCCGGCGCAGGTTGGACGCCGACGCGGTCTGGCCCGGGTGCGGGCGCAGTGCCTGCAGGTCTGCGGCGAAGGGAGCGGCGCTGCCAAGCAGGCCCTCGACGCTCATGGCCGCTGCGATGTCAGCGACCTTCAGGAGGTGGTCGATGTCGGCGATGGCCAGCAGCAACATCCCCAGCATCCCGTCGGTGCCGTTGATCAGCGCCAGCCCCTCCTTCTCCTTGAGGGTGATCGGCGTGAGGCCGGCTTCCGCCATGGCCTCGGCGGCGGGGCGGACGACGCCGTCACGATCGAGGACCGTGCCCTCGCCGGTCAGGACAACGGCGACGTGGGAGAGCGGGGCGAGGTCACCCGAGCAACCCAACGATCCGTACTCGTGCACGACGGGCGTGAGGCCCGAGTCCAGCAGAGCCGCGTACGCCTCGACGACCTCGGGGCGGACGCCGGTGTGGCCGGACGCCAGGGTCTTGCAGCGCAGGAACATCATCGCCCGGACGACCTCGACCTCGACCATCGGGCCGGAGCCGGCGGCGTGTGAGCGGACCAGCGACTGCTGCAGCTGCTCGCGGCGCTCCGGCGGGATCTGGGTGGTGGCCAGCGCCCCGAAGCCGGTCGAGATGCCGTAGGCGGGCTCGGGCGCGGCGGCCAGGGCCTCGACCACGGTCCGGGCCTTGGCGGTCCGGTCCAGGACTGCGTCGTCGAGGCGGACCTTCGCCCCGTGGCGGGCGACGGCGACGACCTCGTCGGCCGTCGGCGGGAGGGTGGTGAGTGTGATCTGTTCCATGACACCAGCACACCACGTCCAGAGGCAGCGCGGGGCGAAAGACGCGTAGGTTGTGTCTCAGATCCGAGACAGGTGATGCATGCCACAGGTGCCCGCGGCCGAGCGAACGATCGCGGTGCTCCGCCACCTCGCCGGCCAACCTCGCCCCGTGACGGCCGCGTCGATCGCCCAGGCCCTCGACCTGCCTCGCTCCAGCACCTACCACCTGCTGACCACGCTTGAGGCGGCGAGGTTCGTGACGCACCTGCCCGAGGAACGTCGCTGGGCCTTGGGCGTCGGGGCGTTCGAGTTGGGGCAGGCCTACCTGCGCGACAAGCCGCTGGAGCGACTTGCCCGGCCGCTGCTGCACCGCCTGGCCCACGACACGCGCATCTCCGCCCACCTCGCCATCCTCGACGGACGCGACGTCGTCTACCTGGTCACTGAACGTCCACAGCAGACGGTGCCGCTGGTGGTCGACGTCGGCGTCCGCCTCCCGGCACACCTCACCGCCAGTGGCCGGGCCCTGCTTGCGGAGCAGTCTGCCGCCCAGGTCCACGCACTCTTCCCCGACCGGGCGTCACTGGCGACCCGGACCTCCGTCGGCGGTCCGACGTCCCCGTCAGCCCTGCGAACGATCCTCGCCTCTGTCCGGAGAGATGGCGTGGGCCGCGAGGACGGCGAGATCGACCCTCGCCTGGCCTCCGTCGCCGTCGCCGCCCACGACCACGCCGGTCGGGGCGTGGCTGCGGTGACGCTCACGTTCCCGTCAGCCGATCACGACGACGGGGCGCGGTCGGCGTTGGCCACCACGGCCCGGGCCACGGCCGACGCCCTGACGACCCGCCTGGGCGGCCACCCGACACCCGCCCTCACCTGATCCGACCAGATGCGACGAGATGCCGCTGATGCGCGGCGTCATGACACATCGCGGCAATTCGACACGCCAGGCCACGACGTGTCAGGCCTGCAGCGCCTCTTCGAACGTCGCCGGGATCCCAGCGGGCTTCGGGAAGATGCC
>CBDTZE010000473.1:0-2028 GCA_965364815.1 uncultured Nitriliruptoria bacterium
CTTCCGCGCCCCGTCCGCGCAGCGCGCTGCCGGGGCAGGGAGGCGCACAGGAGCCGTCGAAACGCTGGGAACGCCGTGGTCTGGCGTTTCGTGGCATCCCCGGGGGGTGAGGTCGCGGCAACCCGGCCACTCGTCCACCCCTTTGGAGTCCCCGTGTCGGCTGACGTCGTCGAACCCATCCACGAGCCCACCGAGCGCACGTTGTCGCTCCCGGGCAAGGCCGTCACCGGCGGCACTGGTGACCCGGAAGGCGCGCCCAAGGGCTTCGATGCCAAGCGCACCATGCGTGACCTGCGCTCCGCCTTCGGCACGTTCATGCTGGAGCGTCGTCGCAAGCGCGGTGGCATCTCCAACAAGTCCACGCTGCTGCTTCTCGTGGGCCTGCTGGTCCTGTTCGGGGCCACCGCTGCCTCGCTGAGCTACCTGCAGCCGACCGACGCCGGTCAGCAGATCTCGCTGACCGAGCTCGACCGTCAGTTGGAGTTCGGGCGCATCACCGAAGCCACCTTCCTCGACGAGGACGCCCGCATCGTGGGCATCTACCGAGGCCTGGCCGACGACGGTTCCGGCGACCGCGTCGACGTCGCCTTCTGGACCTCCTACCCCAGCTCCGACTCCGCCACCGCGCCGCTCATCCGCGACCTGACCGCTGCGGGCACGCAGGTGTCCGTCGACCCGCAGGCCACGAAGGCCACGGTCCGCCTGGTCGCCACGGTCCTGCTGCCGCTGATGATCCTCGCCAACTTGTTCGCGCTGCTGTTCGTCGGCTCGCGTGACTCGGGCGGGGCGCTGGGCGAGCTCACCAACTTCGCGTCGGTCGGCGAGGGCCGTGGCAAGAACAAGGGCCCCAAGCCGATCACCTTCGGCGACGTCGCCGGTGCCGGCGACGCGGTCGTCGAGCTCAAGGAAGTCGTCGACTACCTGACCAACCCGGACAAGTACGCCGCGCTGGGCGCTGCCCCGCCCAAGGGTGTGCTGCTCTTCGGCCCTCCCGGATGTGGCAAGACCCTGCTGGCCAAGGCCGTCGCCGGTGAGGCGGGCGTCCCGTTCTTCAACGTTGCCGGTGCCGAGTTCGTCGAGCAGCTCGTCGGTGTGGGTGCTGCCCGCGTCCGCGACCTGTTCGCCCGCGTCCGTGCCGCCGCCCCGGCCATCGTCTTCATCGACGAGATCGACGCCGCCGGCCGCAAGCGTGGTTCGGGTGACTCTTCCGGAGGCACCGACGAGCGCGAGCAGACCCTCAACCAGTTGCTGGTCGAGATGGACGGCTTCGACGCCTCGTCCGGCCTCGTCGTCATCGGCGCGACCAACCGCCCCGACATCCTCGACCCGGCCCTCCTGCGCCCCGGCCGCTTCGACCGCCACGTCACTGTCGAGAAGCCCGACCCCAAGGGTCGCGAGGACATCCTCGTCCTGCACTCGCGCAACAAGCACGTCGCGCCCGACGTCGAGTGGTCCGACATCGCGAAGAAGACGCCGGGCTACACCGGCGCCGACCTCGCCAACGTGGTCAACGAGGCCGCGCTGCTGACCATCCGCCAGGGCCAGAGCCTCATCCAGCGCACCGAGCTGATGGAGGCCATCGACCGCGTCAAGGGCGGCACCCAGCGCGGCAAGCTGCTGACCGAGTCGGAGAAGGAACGCATCGCGGTCCACGAGGCCGGCCACGCGATCGTCGTCGCCTCCGTCTCCGGTCCCGACAAGCTCGACCGCATCACCATCCTGTCCCGCGGCGGCGCCCTCGGCTCCGCCCGCATGCTGGACGGTGACGACGCGGTCCTGTTCACCGAGACCCAGCTGTACGCCCGCATGACCCAGTCGCTGGCCGGTTCCGCTGCGGAGCTGCTGAAGTTCGGCGAGGCATCCACCGGCACCGAAGGCGACCTCGAGTCCGCGTCCTCCATCGCCCTCGACATCGCCGGCCGCTACGGCATGAGCGAGGCACTCGGCCCGGTCCGCCTGTTGGCGCACGACTCCGACGGCTTCCTCGGCGGCTCGCAGAAGTTGGCTGACCTGTCGCCCGAGCTCCAC
>CBDTZE010000474.1:0-2018 GCA_965364815.1 uncultured Nitriliruptoria bacterium
AGCCGCGGTCCTGGAAGACGGCACCCGCCTGCCCGGCGTCGTCGTCTGGGCCGGCGGTTTCACCCCGGCCGGTCACGACCTGCTCCCCGACGCCCCTGCGCGCGACGGCCGCCTCGAGGTCCACGACACGCTGCAACTGGTCGACGACCCCAACGTCTTCGTGGCCGGCGACGCCGCCGCGCACGTCGACCTGCTGGGTCGGACGCTGGAGATGAGTGCCCAGATCGCGGTCCAGGGCGGCAAGGCCGCCGGACGCAACGCGGCGCTCGTCGCCAGCGACCGCAAGGCGATCCCGGCGCTCCTGATGGACCTCGGCCGTGTGGTCCAACTGGGCGGCGGTCGAGGAGTCGCCACGATGGGACCGTTCCAGGTCGGCATGTTCGGCATGGACCGCCTCGTGCCGCTGCTCCACGAGGCCATCGACATCCGTCACCTGCTGAGCACGGGCGGGCTGCGTGCCCTGCTGCGTCACGGCCGCGGGCAGAACGATGCGCCCGGGCGTGCAGACGGCCGCCCCGAACTGCGTCTCGTCGACGGCCAGTCCTGACGGGTGCCAGCCGGGGGGCAGTCACGACGGGTGCCGACGCTGTGGCGCCTCGAGACCGGCGTCGAGGACCTGCTGTGGTTCGGCCTGCGCGAAGCCATCGCCTGCACATTCCCGGTCGTGTTCTTCGCGATCCTCGGCGTCACCCAAGTCCTCGACGTCCCGGGGATCGCCCGCTATGACGTGATCCTGCTGGCCTCCGTGGCGCTGCAGATCGGACTGGTCGCCAGCGGCTTCGAGTCCTGGTCGGACGTCCGGGTCGCGCTGCGCTTCCACCTCGCTGGGCTGCTGCTGGAACTGTTCAAGACACAGCCGTCGGTCGGATCCTGGAGCTACCCCGAGCCCGGCATCGCGAAGCTGGCCGGCGTGCCGCTGTACAGCGGCTTCATGTATGCGGCCGTCGCCTCCTACATGATCGCCTCCTTCCGACTCCTTCGACTGCGGTTCACCGGCTACCCGGCCGCGTGGCGGACGTGGACGCTTGCGGTGGCCGTCTACGCGAACTTCTTCACGCACCACTGGGGACCGGACCTGCGGTGGTGGCTCCTGGCCGCGACGCTGTGGGTCTACCGGCACACGCAGGTCTGGTATCGGCCGCGGGCCGCAGAGCGTTCCATGCCGATGCCCGTCGCCTTCGGTCTCATCGGCTTCTTCGTCTGGCTGGCGGAGAACCTGTCGACGCTGCTTGGCGCCTGGGCCTACCCGCACCAGGTCGCCGGGTGGGAGCTCGTCACGTGGGGCAAGCTCACCAGTTGGTCCCTGCTGGTGATCGTGAGCTTCGTGATCGTCGGCGAGGTCATGCGCTCACGTCACGGCCTCGACCAGCCGCCCCCGCGCCGGGTCCGGGAACCCGGCTGGCACGAGGGAGCGATCGCCCGCCTGGTCAGCCGGAACTGATCAGGCCTTGGCGATGTCGAGGGACACCGCGGCGTCGCCGATCTCGACCGAGGTCGGCTGGGCACCGTCAGCGAAGGTCACGCTGGTCGCCAGCACGTCGCCGGCGATCATCGACTCGTGCGTTCGCACGGCGTCGCCGACCGCCCCTTCCGGCACGTGCAACGTCAGGGCAATCCGGTCCTGGACCTGCAGACCAGCGTCCTTGCGCGCCTGCTGGATGCCGCGCACCAGGTCGCGCGCGAAGCCTTCGGCCTCGAGTTCCGGGGTGACCTCGACGTCCAGGGCGACCACGGCGTCGTTGCCACGCAAGGCCTGTGCGGCGACGCCCTCGGGAGCCTGCAGGGCCAACTCGAACTCGTCGCCGACCAGCGTGTGACCGCCGACGTCGACCGAGCCGTCGTCGTTCTGTGTCCACTCGCCGGCCTTCGCGGCCTTGACGACGGACTGCATGTCCTTGCCCAGGCGCTTGCCCACGACCCGCCCGTTCGGGCGGAGCAGGAAGGTCCCGAAGGCCTTGACGTCCTCGGAGAACGTGACCTCGCGGACGTTGACCTCGTCCGCGATCAGGTCGGCGTAG
>CBDTZE010000475.1:0-2016 GCA_965364815.1 uncultured Nitriliruptoria bacterium
TTCCTCATCGGTGAGGAGAACCAGGGCATGCGGTACATGTTCACGATGATGAACGACGCGCGCCTGGGTGTCGGCATCCAGGGTCTCTCCGTCGCGGAGCGGGCCTATCAGCAGGCCGTCGCCTACGCGATCGAGCGTCGCCAGGGCCGCGCCCCGGGTGGTGCCAAGGGCGAGTCCTCACCGATCATCGAGCACGCCGACATCCGTCGCATGCTCATGACGATGAAGGCGTACATCGAGTCCCTGCGCGCGATGTGCTTCGCCAACGGCTTCGCGATCGACCTCGCCAAGAACCACCCGGACGAGGCCGTCCGGGTGGAGCAGGCCAAGATCGCCGACCTGCTGGTCCCGCTCTCCAAGGGCTGGGGCACCGACCTCGGTGTCGAGCTCACCTCGCTGAACATCCAGATCCACGGCGGCATGGGCTACGTCGAGGAGACGGGCGCCGCGCAGCACTGGCGCGACTCCCGGATCGCCCCGATCTACGAAGGCACCAACGGCATCCAGGCGCTGGACCTCGTCGGCCGCAAGTTGCCGTACGACGGTGGTGCGTTCGTCAAGGGCTGGCTCGCCGGCCTCGAGTCCGACGCAGCCGGCTACGCAGGTGGCGAGGGTGACCTCAAGGCCATCGGCGAGCGTCTGTCGGCCGGTCTGACGACGCTGCAGACCGCGACGGACCACATCTTCGCCAACGCCGGCAGCCCGGCCGAGGTCTTCGCTGGCGCCACGCCCTACGCGCGCATGTTCGCGCAGGTCGTCGGTGGTTGGTTCCTCGCACGCGAGGCCAAGGTGGCTGCCGAGCTGCTGGCCAAGGGCGAGGGCGAGAAGGACTACCTCGAGGCCAAGATCGCCACGGCGCGCTTCTACGCCGACCAGCTCCTGCCGCTGGCCGACGGCATGTTGGCGTCGGTGACCAGCCCCTCGTCGGAGCTGTTCGCCCTCACCGAGGCGCAGTTCGCCCTCTGACCGGCCGCAAAAGCAGACGGGGCGCCCTTCGGGGCGCCCTTGCTGCTTGTGCCTGGGGTCAACCGAGGACGAGCACCGCGATGGCGAGGTGGTAGAGCGCCAGGCCGCCCAGCAGGGCGGTCGCGCCGAAGTTCGCCCAGCCGGCCATCTGCGTGCGGGACGAGAGGATCTTGAAGCCGGCGAACCAGACGATGCCGAGGCCGGCGCGCATGCCCATCGCGGAGACGACGCCCTGGGCGTCGATCAGGGACTGGAGGAGCGGGTTGGCTTCCTTGGCGACACCGAGGGTCAACCAGAGCCAGGTGGCCACGGCGTCGAACGCCGAGAGGGCGAGCCCGAGGGCGAACTTCTCGTTGTTGACGGTGGCGAGGCGCTGCACGGGATGCTCCGGGGTGTTCGCCTCCGTTGTTGAGGCTCTCACTTTGGGTCATCGTCGCCTCACGCACCGATCTTGAACGGAAGCCTCAAGTCTGACGGATCCCGGCCGGTCGGTGACACGCTCGGACCGTCTTGAACGCACAGCGTGACCATGGAAACCGCGAAGATGGGCGATTTCCGGAAAGAACTCGCCCATCTTCGCGTTGAGTGGTCGAGGCTCAGGCCTCGACGCAGTCCGCCTCGTCGACGACGACGTCACCCTGGACGACCACGTCAAGGTCGTAGCAGAAGGTGTTGGCGGCGGCCGGGAGGGCCTGGGCGAGCACGCCGGCCGTCATGGCAGCGGCGATGGTGAGGGTGCGAAGGCGCATGGTTGCGCTCCTTGGGTTGGTGGTGCCCGAAACCAACCCGCCTGTCCACATCACGACAAGAGCACTGGCGGCCAGTGGCCGCAAGATGACAGCGATCCGCTCAGTCGACCCAGTGCCGCACCGCTTCGGCGGCGATCTCGTCGTCCGAGGCGGCCAGCGCCAGCACGGTCGGGTCACCTGTGGCTGCCGGTCGCGCGGCGAGGAGGACCGCGAGCGTCCGAAGGTCAGGGACGTCGCGGACGCCCAAGCGCCCCGAGGGGAGGGCGCGGGCCGCGGCCAGCAGGTCGGCCTGGGTCATCGT
>CBDTZE010000476.1:0-2011 GCA_965364815.1 uncultured Nitriliruptoria bacterium
GGCCTGGAACCGCGAGGCGGTCGAGGTCCTCGGCTCACCGCGAGGCCTGCAGCAGATGCTCCACGGCGCACTCAACCCGACCGCCGCCGCGACCGCCCCGGCCGCCCCGAACGCCCCGACCGCGACAGGCGCGGGTGGCGACGAGGGTGTGCACGTCGACGAGTTCCACGGACCTGTCGGTCCGATGCACGATGCCGGGCGGTACGAGACCCCGGTCGCCGGCGAGGGTGAGGCCGACGTCAGCCGGATGGAGACCCTCCGTCGCTACGTCATGGTCACCAAGCCACGGATCATCGAACTCCTGCTGGTGACGACCGTTCCCTCGATGGTGGTCGCGGCTCGCGGGTGGCCCGGGACGTGGTTGGTCATCAACACGCTCATCGGTGGGACGCTCACCGCGGGATCCGCCAACGCGATCAACAACTGGTACGACCGGGACGTCGACGCCCTCATGGCGAGGACGTCCAAGCGCCCCACGGCGCAGGACCAACTCCCCGCCCCGACCGTCCTGGCCTTCGGGATCATCCTGGGCTTCATCGGCTTCGCGTGGCTGGCCCTGCTGGTCAACCTGACCGCAGCCCTGCTGGCGACCAGCGCCATCCTCTTCTACGTCTTCGTCTACACGATCGGCATGAAGCGCCGCACGCCCCAGGCCGTTGTGATCGGCGGCGCTGCGGGCTGTGTTCCGGTGCTCACCGGCTGGGCCGCCGTGCCCGGCGTCTCGATGGCGGATCCCGCCCCGTGGGCGCTGTTCGCGGTCGTGTTCTGGTGGACGCCGCCACACTTCTGGGCCCTCGCCATGAAGTACCGCGACGACTACGCGGCGGCCGGGCTGCCGATGCTGACCGTGACCCACGGCAACGCCGAGGCCACACGCCACATCCTGCTCTACAGCTGGCTGCTGCTCAGCGTCCAGTTGCTGTCCATCGCGGCGCTGCAGGCGGGGTGGCTCTACGCGATCGGTTCGACCCTGCTGTCGATCGGGTGGCTGCGGTTCGCCTACAAGCTCCGCGCCGACCAGACGGTGAAGAGCGCGATGCAGCTGTTCCACTACTCGACCACCTACCTCACCGTGATCTTCGTGCTGGCCGCGGTCGACGCGTTGGCCTGACGGGAGTCGCGACGATGGCCTTCCCTCGCCTGCGCCCCGCCGCGCTGGCCGCCGTCATTGCGAACGTCGGCATCGTCCTGACCGGCGGCATCGTGCGTGTGACGGGCTCCGGCCTCGGCTGTGCCGAGTGGCCCACGTGCGACGGCACCTCGATCGTCCCGACGGGCGAGGAAGCCGCCGGCTGGCACACCTACGTCGAGTTCGGCAACCGCCTGCTGACGTTCGTCGTCCTCGCGACGGCGATCTGGGTCGTGCTGGCGGCGAGGCAGGAGGCGGCCGATCGCGCCGACCTGCGCAAGCTCGCCTGGTTGCAGCCCGCGGGCGTGCTGGGCCAGGCCGTCCTGGGCGGCATCACCGTCCTGACCGACCTCAACCCGATCGTCGTCGGGCTGCACTTCCTGCTCTCGATGGTGGTCATCGCCGCGGCCGTGGTCCTGCTGGACCGAGTCAGCGAGGGACGACACCCCGCCCCGCCGCCGGGCCTGCGCTGGCTGGCCGTGGCGCTGACGGTTGTCGGGTTCGCCGTCTTGGTCCTCGGCACGTTGGTCACGGCTGCCGGCCCCCACGCGGGCGACCCGGGCACGCCCCGGCTGGCGATGGACATCCGGTCGCTGGCGTTCGCCCACGCGGACGCGGTGTGGTTGCTGGTCGGCCTGACCGTCGCGACGCTGGTCACCGCCAAGGCACTGGGCGCGGCACGGGTGACCCGGGCGGCCACGGTCCTGCTGGTCGTCGAGTTGGCGCAGGGCGGCATCGGCTACACCCAGTACGCGCTGGGGATCCCGGCCGAGATCGTGTCGCTGCACCTGCTGGGCGCGGCGTTGGTCTGGGTCGCGGTGCTGCGCACGGCGCTGTCGCTGGCGCCCCACCCGACGCGAGTCACCGACCATGCCAACCACG
>CBDTZE010000477.1:0-2008 GCA_965364815.1 uncultured Nitriliruptoria bacterium
GAAGGCCTCCCCGAGCCAGTGGTGCTCGGTGTCGGCGAGCTCCGGCGCCTCGGTGAGCGCGGGGATCTCCACCGTCGGTGTGGCGAGGAACGCCGCGCCCTCGAACTTCTGGACGACGCCAAGCAGCGCGATCATGACCACGAGGCTCGTCACAGCGAGGACGGCGAGTCCGATGATGGGCCCGACCGGCATGACGGGCTCCTCTCGTCGGACGTGGTGACAGGCACACTAGGTTCGCTCATCGACCCCACCCCGCGGATTCCCCTTGACGAGCAGCATTCTGTCCTGTGACGGACTCGTGAAGGCCCTCGGAGGACGACGCGTCGTCGACCGCGTCGGCTTCCACGTGGGGGCGGGGGAGATCTACGGGTTGTTGGGTCCCAACGGCGCCGGCAAGACCACGACGATCTCCATGATCTGTGGACTCCTGACGCCCGACGAGGGCACCTCGGAGGTGGACGGGGTGCTGGTCTCCAGCCAGGATCCCGCCAGCCGATCGTCGATCGGGTACGTGCCCCAGGACCTCGCGCTGTATCCCGACCTGACCGCCGCCGAGAACCTCGCCTTCTTCGGTCGCCTGCACGGGATCCAGCGGCAGGCACTCCCGACTCGCGTCAACACGGTCCTTCACGGGGTCGGCCTCGACGACCGCCGCGACGACCGCGTTGCGACCTTCTCCGGCGGGATGAAGCGGCGCCTGAACATCGCCGTCGCGCTCCTGCACGAGCCTCGGCTGCTGATCCTGGACGAGCCGACGGTCGGCGTCGATCCGCAGAGCCGCAATGCCATCCTTGACTCCATCGAAGAACTTGCCGCTGGCGGGACGGCGGTGCTCTACACGACCCACTACATGGAGGAGGCGGCGCGGCTCTGTCATCGGGTGGCGATCATCGACGAGGGACGCATCGTCGCCGAGGGTGACCGCCGGGAGTTGGTCCAACTGATCGGCGACGGCGACGTCATCCGGCTCACCAGCGATCGCGCCTCGGTGACCGCCGCACGTGCGATCGCCGAACTCGAAGGCGTCGTCACCGCGGTCGAGGCAGGTGGCACGGTGGAGGTCCGCGTCGACGATGCCGGCACCAGGCTCGTCGCCGTGCTGGCCGCGGCCACCGCGGTCGGCATGCACATCCAGGGCGTGGCCGTGACGGAGCCCGACCTCGAGGCGGTCTTCCTGCACCTGACGGGGAAGCAGCTGCGTGACTGACCTGCGCCAGACTCTGCGAGCCGCGGCCACGGTGACGCGCAAGGACCTGCGCCAACGCGCCCGCGATCGCTCCGCATGGATCATCGGGATCGCCGCGCCCCTGTTGCTGGCGGCTGTCCTGGGCCAGATCATCGGCGGTTTCACCGACCGGACCTCGAACGCCCCGATGCTCGGCGTCGTGGCCGGACGGGGCGAGGCCGCAAGCAACGCGTTGGTCGATGCCGTGCTTCCGTCCGCCGCCGACGAGCTCGGCACGACGCTGACGGTCTACGACGACCGAGCGGCGGCGGACGCCGCCCTGGCCGACGAGTCGGTCGACGTGGTGATCGTGGTGCCCGTTGACCTCGGCACCCGGCTGCGCAGCCTGGTCCCGTCGACCATCGAGGTCGTCGCACGGCCCGACGAGGTCGTCCCTGCCCTGATTGGTGAGGCGATCGTGGCGTCGTGGGCGCAGGAGGTGGGCGCCCGCAGCGATGCCCTGCTGGCCGCCGTGGCGCTGGGTGCCGATGCTGCCACCGTTGCCCAGGCGCTGGACGAACTCCCGCCCGCCTCCTTGGTCGAGGTCGTCGAGTTGGCGGGTGCCGACCGCGTGCTCGACGGCGCAACGCAGGTGTCGGCTGGGCTTGCGGTCTTCTTCCTCTTCTTCACGGTGCAACTGGGCGTGGTCGGGTTGGTCGAGGAACGCCAGTCCGGAACGCTTGCCAGGCTGCACGCGGCGCCGGTGCCCCGCAGCGCCGTGCTGATCGGCAAGATCCTGACGAGCATCGTCATCGGCTTCGGTGCCACGGTCGTGCTCCTCGC
>CBDTZE010000478.1:0-2007 GCA_965364815.1 uncultured Nitriliruptoria bacterium
GTATAGGAATCGAACCTATGACCTCTTGCGTGTCGAGCAAGCGCTCTAGCCATCTGAGCTAACGCCCCGCGTGCAGGCGCGAGAGTAGCAAGGGGGTGCGGGGCGCCCGCAACCGGGCAGGGGCCGCGCGCACCACGCGTCGCGGGGCGATGGTTCACTGCCCCACACAACGACCGGACGTGCCGATGCCGACCCCCCTGGCCGAACTCTCCGCCCCGAACGCTGAAGCCGCACGCGGCTTCTACGGGGCGGTGCTGGGCTGCAGCCTCGAGGAACGGACGCTCTCCGAGCAACGGCCCGGGTTCGCCTGCGTCCGGGACGGCCAGGACGTCGCCCTGATCTTCCAGGCCCCGCAGGTCGTCGTGAACGACGGTGGCGACGCCGTCTGGGATCCGGAGCCGAGGTTCGCGGTCGCTGACCTCGACGAGGCCGTGAACCGCGCCCTCGCGCTCGGGGCGGAACTGCTCGCCCCTGCAGCCGAGGGACAGGCGCTGCTGCGCGACCCCCAGGCCGCGACCTTCCGACTGGCAGGCTGAGTCAGCCGCGCAGGTCGATGTGCAGGCCCAACGGAACCGGCCCGGCGTCGCGCTTGGCGGACTCCTGGGCGGCCAGGTTGCTCTGCTTCACCTTGGCCATCGGCGACGGGCCCGCGTCGAGATCAATGGCCTCGATGTCCAGACCGTCCATGGCGTCGTCACGCAGGTCGATGACGTCGTCGACCGGCGGGCGGCTCATCGCTTCGTCCGTGACGTCCACGATGTTGCGTCGCTCCGCAGGCACCGCGACGGTTTCCCAGTCGCGGTAGTGCTGGAGGTGGTTCGACATCTGCGGCAACTTCCGGATCTCTCACGCCGAACAACGAAAGTGTCGCTGCGGGGAGACGTGCAATCGGCCGATCGGCCGATCACGGGTCATTGGTACTGGTTCGCGACCAGCAAGCCAAGGGTTCGGTCCCGCACGCTCGACGGGCGTCGCCCGGACGTCGAGGTCAGGCGCCCTGGACGGCGGCGTCGAGCAGACGGGCGAGGAACGTCGCCATCTGGTCGCGGCGCAGGGCGTTCGACGGGGCGAACTTGTCGTTGCCGATGCCGGTCACGACGCCGAGCTCGGCCACCGCGTTGTTGGCGCCCTGGGCGTCACCGGAGAGGTTGTTGTCGTCGTTGAAGTAGTCGAAGTCGCCCTTGGGGCCGCTCCAACCAAGCGGGCGCTTCATCGCCCGCACGGTCCACGCGGCCATCTCTGCGCGGGTCACGACGGCGAGGTCATCACAGCCGCCGCTGGTGAAGATGCCCCACTCGAACATGGCGGACATGCCGATGGCATGCGGGCCGTTCGTGCAAGGGCGTCCCTCGGGGATGGGTTCACCGGCGGCATCCAGCGTCCGCATGATGAACGTGGCGATCTGCCCGCGGGAGACCAGTTCCTTGGGGCCGTAGTTGCCGTCGCCCTTGCCCGACGTGATGCCGGCCTTCTCGATGCAGGCGATCGTGGGCTGGTGGATGTTGCCGGCCGGGACGTCACGGAACGACGAGGTCCCGGAGCGGCCGCACGTGTTCTCGATGGACCGGCTGGACGGCAGGCCGCTCTCCGGCTCGGAGCCGTTCGGGGCGCGGAAGTTGACCGTGTTCCACAGACGCCACCACGTGCCGTCGTACCGGATCGAGATGCCGATGCCGGCTTGGCGGTAGTTCGCGTCGAGGACGTTGCTGCGATGGCTGCTGGAGTCCATGTAGGCGGCGTGCAACTGGCGGACCGAGGCCTTCAGGGCCTCCTCGGTGAGGCTGCGACCGATGACGTGCGTGCCGACGTTCTCGCCGACGCGGGTGGCGCAGCAGATCTGCGAGGCGAAGTTCGGGTTGTGCGACATCCGCTGACTGGCGGCCTGCTGGTCAGCCCAGGAGCGGGCGACATCGCGCACGTCCCGGTACTCGGCCAGCGGGGCTACTCCCCGCTGCGTGCGAGCGTCGTTGTGGAGGTCAAGCAGCAACTGCTCAGCGACCCACTCCA
>CBDTZE010000479.1:0-1999 GCA_965364815.1 uncultured Nitriliruptoria bacterium
AAAGGCGCCGGAGGACACGGTCAGCGTACAGACGGGCACCGTCCGCCCCCGAGGCCGCCGATCGAGCCGCCCCGAGTGAGAACATCCGCGTTCTGTCCCACATGTGGGAACGAACGCGCATGTTCTCGAGGTTGGGCCGTCAGCCGAGGGTGTCGCGCAGCCGCTTGGCCATCGCCGGGCCGACGCCCCGGACCTGGGTCAGTTCCTCGACCGGCGCCGCGGCCACGGCTTCCACGGTCCCGAACCTCGCAAGCAGATCGGCGATCTTCGCCGGGCCGACCCCGGGGACGGCAGCGAGGCGCTCGGTCGGGTCGTCGGCCGACGGGGCGTCGATGACCACGGTCGTCGACGGCCGTGACGGGGCGGGGGCGGGGGCGGGCGCCGCCACCACGGTGACGTCCATCAGGTCGCGGTCGCCCCGGGCGACCTCGAGGGCCTCGTCACCCGGGATCGGGCCCTCGCGCAGGATGTGCGGCACCTCACGCGTCAGGTCGACGATCGTCGAGGCGGCCAGGCCGGAGCGCGCCCCGTCCGCGACGTAGACGGCGACCGCGTCACCCAGCATGTCCCGGGCGGCCTCGGCCGTCGCCGCCGGGCGCGAGCCCGACAGATTGGCCGACGTGCAGGCGATCGGTCCGATGGCCCGGATGATCTCCAGGGTCACCTCGTCGAACGGCATCCGCACGGCGACGGAGCCGGCGCTGTTGCCGAGGTCCCACTGCAGATTGGGATCGTGGGGCACGACGAGGGTCAACGGTCCCGGCCAGTACGCAGCCATCAGGCGTTCGGCCTCGGGCGGCACGGACGTGACCAGGCCCAGCAGCTGCTTCTGCGAGCGGATCAACACCGGCAACGGCAACGAGGTCGAGCGGTGCTTGGCCTTGAAGATCCTGGCCGTCGCGGTTGGGTTGAAGGCATCCCCGGCCACGCCGTAGAGCGTGTCCGTGGGCAGCACGACCAGCTCGCCGGCCTGCAGGGCCTCGATGGCGGCGCGGACCGCGGCGTCGCGATCCGCCTGCACGTCGTGGAGCTCGGACACGTCGGGCTCGATTGCGCGTCGGTGGCGGGGATCGGCGGAACGCTACGTCGCGCGCCTCCCCAGTCGTGCGCGCCATCGGTCCTAGGCTCGCGCGCGTCTGCGGCCCGACCGAGGGGGACGTCGTGACGTCCACCGTCGTTGTCCGCCGCATCGCCCTGGTGCTGGCGGCCTACCTCGCGCTCGCGCTGGTGGGTCGGCATGCGACCGCACAGAAGGAGGTCTTCCCCTTCTTCGCCTTCGACCTGTTCTCGCGACTCCCCGCTCCCGACGAGGCGGCCGCCGTGATCTTCGTCCACGAGGTCGCCGACGGCCCACTCCCCGAACCCGTCCCGATCGTCGGCAGTCCCTGGCTCAAGGGGTCCGGGGTCATCCTCGCGTCCCTGGCTCGCGAACTGATGACGGCCGCCCAGGAAGATCCTGCGCGCGCCCGCGAACTGGCCCAGATCGTCGCCGCGAACCATTTCAAGCCCGGGGTCGTCCGTTGGTCGGTGCGCCTCGAGGTCCGGGACCTCTACGCACGTGATCCCCTGGACGCCACGAGGTCGTACCCCATGGCCTGGTTCGGGGAGGCCACGCCCTTGGAGAACCTGCGTTGGGAGGACGGCACGTTGTTCACGGCCGGGCGCGAACTCCGTTTCGACCCCACCGTCCACGGCGGGCTGTTGGAGTCGGTGACCGAACTCGGCGACGGCAAATGGCTGATCGAAGGCTGGGCCGGCGACGCGGACGGCAACGCGCTCCCTGACCTCGTGGTGGTCCTCGATGAGGGCGACCAACCGATCGCCATCACGGGTACGTCCGTACGACGCCCCGACGTGGGCCGCGCCATGGACGCCCAACGGCTCAACTGGGCCGGCTTCCGGCTGGTCGTCGACCAACCGCCGTCGGATCTGCGGCTGGTTGCCGTGTTCGGCGACGTCGTCCGCGACCTCGGCCGCCGCGACCTCACGCCATGAACGA
>CBDTZE010000480.1:0-1997 GCA_965364815.1 uncultured Nitriliruptoria bacterium
CACGCGCAGGAACTCCGCCTGTCCGCCGTGCAGGCCCCGGCCATGGGCGGGGCTCGCGAGCCGCTCCGGTGAGGCCCAGCCGAAGAGTTGGCTGCGCACGCAGCGCGAGGACAGCCCGGCGACGCACCGTTCGCAGGTGCCACACGAGGTCGTGAAGGGGACGAGGACGCGGTCACCGACGGCGAAGTCACGGACCCGCGCCCCCACGGCGGTCACCGTGCCGACGGCCTCGTGCCCGGGGACCGTGCCCCAGCGGATGGGCTCACGCCCCAGGTAGGGATGCAGGTCGGAACCGCAGAGCCCCGCTGCCTCGACCCGGATCAGCGCATCGGTCGGGGCTTCGAGGGTCGGGTCACTGAGGTCGTTGCGCACCTCGATGTTCTCGACGCCACGGAGGATGAGACCTCTCACGGCCGTGTCCGCCGACGGGCGGCCAGGGCCGTGACGATCGCGGTGAGGCCAAGCGCGGCGAGCCCGCCACCGGTGGCCGGGAGCGGCGACGGTGTGGGCGCCGGGGCGGGGGTCGGCGGGGGTGGGGCGACCAGGTCGAGCACGGCCGGCTGGGACCGGTTGCCGACGTCGTCGACGGCGACGACCGACAGTTGGACGGCGCCAGCGGGCAGGCCCGTGACTCCGAACGAGATCGGCTCGCCGGCAGGTCCAGGGGCCGCCGCGGAGTCGAGCACGAGGATCGCCCCCCAGCCGCCGGTCGCCACGCGCGTCTGCGAGGCACGGATCTCGTAGAACGCGGCGTCGCCGACCAGCCAGTCGTCCCCGGAACTGATCCACGAGATGTCCGACCCGCCCGCGTGGGTCAGGTCGCGGACCTTGGCCGGTGGGCGGGTGTCGGCGCCGTAGCGAAGGGTGTGGCGCTCGTCGTGGCCGTCGCCCCACCACTGGTTGAGCCCTTCGGACGTCGAGGGCGCATCAAGGTCCCAGAGGTGCGACCAGCCCTCGCGGGTGGACACCAGCAACTCGACGTCGCCGTCGCCGTCCACGTCCCCGATGGTGGGGACGGCGTACGCCCATCCGCCAGTGAGCTTCGGAAAGCCCGGCGCCTGCTGGCCCAGGGGTCCGAAGGCGCGCAGCAGGTAGAGGCCGCTGCCAGCGATGATCTCGTTGCCGGCTGAGCCGCCGACGTCGGCGACGATCGGGGAGGAGAGCAGGCCGAAGTCGTCGTGGCTGGCGGGGAAGCCGGGCAGGGAAAGCGTCGACTGCGTGTCCCAGGCCTGCACGACGTACTCGAAGGGCAGGTTCTGGCCGGCGGCCAGCAGGTTCACGATGCCGTTCGCGGAGATGCCCAGCTTGGTCACGTCCGGGCCGCCCATGCCGTCGACGTCGCCGACGGCCAGGTACTCGAAGAGGTTGAAGATCCGGCCGGGATCGGTGTTGTTCCCGGCGCGGGCCTCGGCAGGGAACGCCGCCAGCTGCGAGCCGTCGCCGTCGCGCATCTCGACGTCGCCAGAGGTCGCACTGAAGACGACCTCGTCGTCGCCGTCGCCGTCCATGTCCACCAGGACCGTCTGGTGTGCCGGGCCGACCAGCGGGAGGATGTCCGGCAGCAGGCCGTTGACCTCCACCGGCCACCCGTCGACCAGGCTCCCGTCGGCGTGGAAGGCGTAGGCCCGGGTGGATCCGCCGATGGCGTTGGCCGCGATGTTGGTGACCAGCTTGCCGACCTCGGACTGCAGGTCGCCGATCGACCCGGGAGGTCCGGGCTGGGCGCCGCCGTAGACCTCGTTGGACATGAGGGTGATCTCGAGGTCCCCGTCGCCGTCGAGGTCGCCCAGCGCCGGCGTGACGATCAACTCGCCGCCGGAGAACTCCTCGCCGGGATCGGCGACCTTCACGGGGAAGCCGTCGCGCAGGCTGCCGTCGTGGTGCCACGCGTACAGGTGGCCGTCCAGGGCCGCGGCCACGATGTCGAGGCGCCCGTCGCCGTCGAGGTCGCCAGCTGACGGATTGGCCAGGAAGCCGCGCTTGACGTGGTTGTCCTC
>CBDTZE010000481.1:0-1980 GCA_965364815.1 uncultured Nitriliruptoria bacterium
GCGCAGCCATCCGGGAGCGGAAGCCGCGCAGGGGGAACGCGCCCCGATCACCCAAGGCCTGTTGACGTGGGTCGCTGCACGTGAGTTGACGACCGATGGCGTCGAGGCCCTACTGGACCTGGCCCAGCGGGTGCTGTCCGAGGTCCCCGACAAGGCCGTACGCAAGTTGCCGACGGTCCACGACCTCGCCTCGACTCCCCACCACGCCCGCCCCGCGGACTGGCGCGACCAGCCCGGCGTCGTCGCCGCGGTCGGATGGACGGCGAAGCTCGAGGCGCTGCGGCCCGAACTCTTCACGCCCGCCCAACGGGCGCGGCTGGTCCAGATGTTGCGGTGGCTCGACGAGCCGCAGGGCGATCGTCACGACGCCCCGACCAAGACCGTCAAGGCCAGGTACCGAGGCATGGCCGACCGCGAGGTCCCGGTTCGCCCGGCCCGCCGGCCGCTCCCCCTGCGGCTGCTGTGTCGCGCCGTCGACGACGGCGCCGCGTCCGTTGCCGACGTCGTGGAGTTGCTCGTCGGGGAACGATTCGACGAGGACCGCCAGGGCTTCCAGACCTGGGACGACAACCGTCAGCATCCCCTTTCCGAGTCCACGCGACGTGCGCTGCCAGCTGACCTCGCCGCGTTCCCGTGGCTGCGCGAGGAGGTGGACCGCGTCCGCGAGGCGATCCTCGACATCGAGTTGGCCCGTGGGGAGTTGCCCACAACCGTGTCGGACGCGGCCACACGGCTGCGCACGGTCATCGGCGCAGAACGGGTGCTGCACGCGCTGACCTCGCTGGGCAGCCAGTCGTTCGTGCGCGGCTACATCTGGGGCGGGAGCGACAGCAAGAAGGGCGCGATCTCCAAGTTGGTGCGCGTGGCCTTCCCGGCACCCGGCGACACCCCCGAGGACTTCGCGGCACTGGCCAATGCAGCGAAGCTGAAGCCCGCACGGCTGACTGCGCTGGCCGTCTACGCGCCGCAGTGGGCGCCGATGGTCGAGCACACGATCGCGCGTCCCGGGCTGGCCGACGCCATCCGCTGGCTGCACGCCCACACCAAGGACGACCGTTGGCAGGTCGACGCGGACGTGCGCGCGGAGTGGATGGCGCAGGTGCAGGAGCAGACGCCACTGACCGCCGAGGACCTGGTCGCCGGGACCGTCGACGTGGCCTGGTTCGGCCGCATCCGGGAGACCCTCGGCGACGAGCACTTCACGGCCCTGCTCAAGGCGGCCAAGTACGCCTCCAGCTCCGGCGGCCACAAGCGTGCCGAGCTGTTCGCGAAGGCCCTGCGCGGGGAGGTCCAAGTCGAGGAACTCATGGGGCGCGCCGAGGAGAAACGTCACCAGGACTCCGTGCGCGCCATCGGCCTGGTGCCGCTCCCGTCCGGCGCTGCGTCCGCGCGGGCCGAGGTCCTGTCGCGCTGGCAGTGGCTGCAGGTGTGGTCCAAGGGGTCGCGCCAGTTCGGCCAGCAGAAGCGCGCCAGCGAGGCCCTCGCCGTCCGCGTCGCCACCGACAACCTCGCCCGCACCGCCGGGTACGCCGACCCCCAGCGCCTGACGTGGGCCATGGAAGCCGAGGCAGTCCGCGACCTCGCCGCCGGTCCGTTGACGGCCACGGCGGACGACGTCACGGTCACGCTGTCGATCGACGCGGACGGGGCGCCGACCCTGGCCGTCGACCGCGCCGGGAAGTCACTGAAGAACGTCCCCAAGAAGGTCGCCAAGGACGAGGGCATCGCGGAGCTCAAGGACCGGATGAAGGGTCTACGCGAGCAGGCTCGTCGCATGCGGCGCTCGCTGGAGGACGCCATGGTCCGGGGCGACACGTTCGCGCCAGCCGAGTTCGCCGAACTCCGTGAGCACGCCGTCCTGCGCCCCATGCTGGAGGCGTTGCTGGTGGTCGACGAGCACGGCAGCTGCGCCCGGCCGTCGGACAACGGGTTCGTCGCCCCGTCCGGGTCAGCCGCCAAGTTGCGCGGAGAGCTGCGCAT
>CBDTZE010000482.1:0-1973 GCA_965364815.1 uncultured Nitriliruptoria bacterium
AACAGCACCGTGATGATCGACGACCCGCCCCCGAGGGATCCCGCGGCACCGCCGGCCCGCGTGACCGCGACCCCACGCACGATGTAGACGGTCTCGGCGGAGGCACCGCCCCCGTAGGTCGCGATCATGTCGATCGTCGTGCCGTCGACCACCTGCCCACCGAGCGCTCGTTCCGCGGGCAGGGAGAAGGTGAACAGCTCCCCCTCGAGTTGGTTTACCGGCTGCACCATCGAGCCCAGGAGGAAGGCGCCCTGCCCGATCGGCACGGCGGCCGTTGTGCCGACGACGTCGGCGAGTTGGGAGCCGCGAAGGATCGTCGCGGCCTGGGCCGGCGGCACGTCCGCCAGCACGATCGCCAGGTCGCTGGCCTGCAGGATCTCGCCCCGGGCGATCGGCCGGACAGCGGTGATCCACTCATCGGTCGGCGGAGCTGTCGCGCTGAGATAGGCCGCGAAGGTGCCCACCGCTGCAGCCACGACCAGCAGCGCGCCCACGACGGCTCGCGAGCCGGGCAGGCCGCGGCGACGCTGGACGACCCGCGCCGCCTGCGTGGTGGAGCGCGTGGAAGTGGTCTCGGTCATGGTGGATCCCCCGGCGCATGACAGCGCCAATCTCCGGTCAGCGCTGGCGCGCGACCTCCCCAGTGCCGGGTTCGAGGTCCACACGGACCACGTGCTCCAGCGAGACGAATGTCGAGATGGTCGAAAGCCTGGTGGCCGCGATCGAGAGAATGTCCTCCCCGACCGCACGCAGCACTCCGCTCAAGAGCGTCGAGCGGCCGCGCACGTGCACCGCGACCTCGATCGCCTGCTCCGCCCCAGCTGCCAGAAGATCACGGAAGGCAAGATCGCTCGGGCGCTCGCGGTGGCTGCGCACATCCGCGGCTGGCGCGACCTGTTCCGTGGCGATGGTCTGCACGGCGTCGGGGCGGACCAACGACCGGCCGGACCCGTTGCGGCCCTCGATGACGACCACGTCGTCGCCGAGGCCGACAACTCGGCCAGCAAGACGTCCGCCCTCATGCTCGACCAGCACCTGCTGCTCCTGCTCCGCGAGGTCGAGAAACAGCCCTCGCAGCGTGGCGACGTCCTGTTCCATGAACCGTCGGGAATCAGCGACCCGACGCTCACGGACGGCCCGATCCCGTCGATCGGCATCCACGAGCTCGCCGAGGCCGCGATCGAGGTCGATCCCTTCCTCGGGCGCGTCGACGGCATCCCGCTTGGTCGGCAAGGACCGCGCAGATGACGGGGCCGCAGCGGTGGCCCGCGTTCCTCGGCGGCGGGGGCTCACGACACGAGCACGGGCGGCAGGACCAGGACCTGCGCTGGCAGAAGCAGGTCCGGGTTGCTCGGGTCGGCCAGCCGATGCAGGTTGGCCCTGACCAGCCGTTCCCAGTACTCGTGCACGTCGTCCTCCCCGATGTCGTCGTCTGCGACGGCCGCCAGCGTGCGTTCGGCGATCGACCAGAAGTGGTCACCGGCAGCGACAACCCATGCCTTGTGCGCGTCGGCGATGCCATCGCCAAGATCGTCAGAGCCGGGACCACCAGCGGGGTTCGCCACTCGTGACGAGGGCTCCTGCCCAACCTCTTCCTGCGTGCGCACCAAGTGCGCCCAGCCATCATGGCCGACCGCGACGCCTTGCCGCAGGGAGGCTTCGGTCCGAACGCGGGCCCCGTCCGGACGCTGGGCCGAACCCGTCACGAGTTCCTGCCCGATGGCCCCGGGAACGACGGGCAGCACCGGCCCGCCCACGTCCGCGACCGCTTCCTGCACCACGACGGGACGATCCGGCAGCGGGGTGCCGGCCATCGAGGTCGTGGCACTGGCCGCCAGGGCCAGTCCAAGGGAGGCCTGCAGGAGTCGTCGGACGGGCGCAATCGTGAGTCGGTCGGCGACCTGGACCAAGCCAGCGATCCGGACCAGCCGAGCCACGGCACCGACGGTGGTCATGCCAAGCAGATACCAACT
>CBDTZE010000483.1:0-1957 GCA_965364815.1 uncultured Nitriliruptoria bacterium
GACCACCCCGGCGCTGGCGGCGGCGTCAGCCAGCCAGGAGGCGACCTCCCGGCCGTAGCTGGTGGCCCGGCGCTGACCGATGATCGCCACGGCGGGACGATCGCCGGCCGGCAACGTCCCACGAACCGCCAGGGTGGTCGGCCCGTCCGCGTGCTGCGCCAACCTCGACGGCCAGCCTGCGTCCGTCGGTCGGAGCCGATGGATCGTGTCGGCCTGGTTCATCCTGCGATCTCCTCGGTTGCCCGGTGCGCCACGGCCTCGTCGACGTGTTCCGCCGAGACGTTCTCGACCGCGTCCAGGTCAGCCAGCGTCCGCGCGACCCGAAGGACGGACCCCAGCGAACGGGCCGTCAGCCCCAGGACGTCGATCGCCGCGATCGCGTCACGCAGCGCATCGGGCCGCACGGTCGACCGCAGCCGCTCCACGTCCTCGCCCGCCGTGTCCGGCGACAGGGCATCGCCGTGACCGGCCGCTCGTCGTTCGCGACCGAAGTCCCTGCCGGCGGCGACACGCGCCGCGACCACAGCGCTGGACTCCCCGTCGGTGGGCCCGGCAAGGGCCGACCGCTCGACGGGGCGCAGCCGGACGTGCAGATCCAGGCGATCGAGCAGCGGGCCGGACAGGCGGGCCCGGTAGCGCTCCGCCAGGTCAGGCCTGCAGGTGCACGGCCGGCGGAGGTCGCCCTCGCGACCGCAGGGACACGGGTTGGCTGCCAGGATGAGTTGGAACCGGGCCGGGTAGCGGACGCGGAGTTGCGCCCGCGACAGCACGACCTCGCCGCGTTCGATCGGTTGACGCAGACCGTCCAGCACATGCCGCGGCGTCTCCAAGGCCTCGTCGAGGAACAGCACGCCACGGTGGGCCAGGGAGACCTCGCCCGGTCGAGGGATCCCTGATCCACCCCCGACCAACCCGGCCAGCGACGTGCCGTGGTGGGGCGCCCGGAAGGGTGGCCGACGCGACAGGGGCGCATCCGGCGGGCGCATCCCGGCGACGGACGCGACCGTGGCGGCCTCCAACGCGTGGGCCGGCGTCAGGTCCGGAAGCAGTCCTCTGAGTCGACGAGCCAACATGCTCTTCCCGCAGCCGGGTGGGCCCACCAGCAGGGTGTGGTGCCCGCCCGTGGCGGCGACCTCCAGGGCCCGGCGAGCCACGTGCTGGCCCCGGACGTCAGCGAGGTCGGCGAGATCCACCACGGACTCGCCGACGGGATCGGGGACCGGCCGCGGCTTCTGCTCCCCGGTCAGGACTGCGATGGCCTCACGCAGGTCGACGACCGGGACGACGATGTCTCCGGCGGCAAGGGCTGCCTCAACCGCGGCCGATTCCGACACCAGGAGCAGGCGGGCACCACGACGGACGGCCTCGCGGGCAACGGGGAGCGTGCCGCCGACGGGGCGGACCGATCCGTCAAGCCCCAACTCCCCGACCGCGACCACGCCCTCCAGCACGGCCGCCGGCAGTCGCCCCGACGATGCGAGGATCCCCAGCGCGAAGGGCAAGTCGAAGCCGGACCCGATCTTCGGCAGGTCCGCCGGCGACAGGTTGCAGACGATCCTCATCTGCGGCCACGGGTGGCCGGAACGCTGGACGGCGGCCCGGACCCGGTCGCCGGATTCCCGCACGGTCGGATCGGGCCGGCCCACGATTCGCAGATTGGGCAGGCCGGGCGAGGTGTCGGTCTCCACCCGCACGTGGCGGGCATCGAGGCCAGTGAGCGCGACGGCGCCGACGGTTGCCAGCATCAGAAGGCCTCCCGAACGTGGTTGATCGTGGTGCCGCGGTCCTCGAGCAGCACACCGATGACGTCGAACCGGACCTCGCGTGCACGGACCGCGCCCGATCGCAGAAATGCAGCGGTCAATCGGCGAACACGCGCCTGTTTGCGGTGATCCACCGCCTCCACAGGGGCCCCGAACCGATCCGTGCGTCGTGTCTTGACCTCGACGACCACCAG
>CBDTZE010000484.1:0-1956 GCA_965364815.1 uncultured Nitriliruptoria bacterium
TCGCCGTCGGCCGAGCTGACCTCGCTCTGCGGGTCGACCTCGGCCAGGAGCCCTCCGCCCCAGAAGTCGTCGATCCACCGGTCCAGCAGTGACCCCTCGAGAAAGCAGCCCTCGCCGTTGAACCAGACCGTGCACTCGTCGGGGGCCGCGAAACGATCCAACTGGTCGGCGCCACCCGTCAGGACGTGGGCGAACTCATGCACCATCGTGAGGCGGAGTTCGTCCCGGTCGAGCTCCGTCGACTCGTCGAGGTTGACGGCCATCAGGAACGCCCGGCCCGCGTCGTCCCACGTCGTCACGAATGCCAACGTCGGCTCGTCGCTGCCGCTGACGTCGCGGAACCCGGCGAAGACTGCAAGTGCGTCGAGGTCGTCGATGGGCACCACGGTCCCAAGGTCGTCCCACGCGCTCAACAGTCGGGCATCCGGCTGGCCAAGGCAGGTCGCGGTCAACACACCCTCGACGACGCCATGCGCCAGGGTGAAGTCGACGACGTCGTCCTCGCCGAGCCAGTCCTCAGAGCAGTCGAGGTCGGCTGGTGGGGCCAGGGTCGGGGCGTCCGCCGGGTCGGCCGTCGCCACGTCCGTGCCGTCCGTGCCGCAGCCGGCCAGGGCGATCGTCCCCGCGGCCAGCAGCGCAACGCCGGTTCTGCCGAACGCCATGACGGCCTCCTCGATCGCCCCGACGTTAGGGTTCCGTGCCTCGGGAGGCCCGCCGTGGATCGCCAACGTCGTCGTGAACTGCAGCAGGTGCTGCGAGCCGTGCACCCGTGGCTCACACACGATGAGTTCGGCCCGGCCAACCTCGAGGCCGGGGAGTGCGACCGATGCGGGAACGAGGCCCGGCTGGTGTCGACCTGCGGCCCGATCGCATGGCCACGGCTGGGACGCGCCTGTGCCGCCGAGGTCGGGGCCGACGCCTGGTGCGACGGTCACGCCGACGATGCCGCTGCAGCACTGGCCTGGCTGGCCGCGCTCCCCGCCGAGGCAGACGACGCCGCGCGCCTCTGGTGGGTGGCGACCGGCGAAGTGCAACTGGACTCGCTGGCAGCCCTCGTGTCGCGCGCACTGCCCGCCGGGGCAGGCGCCGAGTTCGACCTCGACGGGGCGTGATCCTGGTCGTCCACAGGGATCGGCCACACGGGTTCCCATGTCACACCCCAGTGCTTCGATGAGGGCATGAAGAAGCACGGATCTGACGACCAGCGCGGCGGTGGCGACCGCTCGGTTTCGGCTGCCACGGTCGAGGACCTGGCGTTCGCCGAACGGGAGTTGGCGGAGGCGGAGGCCTGCCGCGCGCGTGCGACCGTGGCGCTCGCCCGGGTTCGTGCTCGCGGTGATGGTGAGGCCGCCACCGGGATGCCGATCACCCAGCACCTGCGCTGGAAGACGCGGGTCCGTCGGGAGACCGTGACGTCCATCGGCGTCATCACCGACGTGGCCGCGGAGCTGCCCGTTCTGGTCGCGGCGCTTGACGACGGCTCGATCACCCTGGACCAGGCGTCCGCCGTGGCGTGGCCCGCGGCGAAGGTCTCCGGCGCCCGTCGGCGTCAGTTGGACGGCGCCCTGGCCTGCGAAGACGGCTGGACGCGATGGTCACCCGAGGCCCTGCGTTTCGAGGTGGAGCGGATCCTCGCCGATCTTGCGCCCGCTCTCGCGGAGACTGCGGAGACGCAGGCCGCGACGCAGGAGTTCTTCGCGCTGCAGCCCACGCTCGACGCCCAGGGCGCCAAGTTCCACGGCTACGCCCACGGCCTCAACGCCGCCCTGCTGGACCAAGCCGTCCGCGACGCGGCCGAGCGCCCCGAAGCCACGCCGGCGGATCCCGACGGCGTCCTCGCCGGACGGCCGACCAAGCGTGGCGCCCAACTCTTCGCTGGGCTCATGCGGATCGTCCGTGGATGGGGCGCCGTGGCGGGCGATCGTGCGGACGACGACACCGCCGGAACCGACGCCC
>CBDTZE010000485.1:0-1953 GCA_965364815.1 uncultured Nitriliruptoria bacterium
GTTCTCGAGGACCTCCACTGGGCGGACCGGTCCACGCGCGATCTGCTGGTCTTCCTGAGTCACAATCTGCGTGCTTCTCGCGTCCTGATCGTGGCCACGCACCGACGTGCTGACCTGGAACCGGGCCATCCGCTGCGCGCGACCGTCTCCGAACTGATCCGGTCCCACCGCGTCCACGGCGTGGAGCTTGCACCCTTCGATCGGGAGGAGATGGCCGCTCAGCTCGAGGCCATCCTGGCGGCGCCGCCGCGAGCCGACGTTGTGGATCGCGTCTTTGCGCGCTCGCAGGGCAACGCCTTCTTCGCGGAGGAACTCGTGGCGTCCGGCGCGACGGGCAGGGACAGCGTGCTCCCCGCCTCGCTGCGTGAAATGCTCCTGGTCTCCGTCGACACCCTGACT
The DNA here is from genome assembly GCA_965364815.1 of uncultured Nitriliruptoria bacterium. Lineage (GTDB taxonomy): Bacteria > Actinomycetota > Nitriliruptoria > Nitriliruptorales > Nitriliruptoraceae > CBDTZE01. The sequence goes on from CBDTZE010000485.1 coordinate 400, forward strand.
CCTGCAAGTCGAGCCGTCCTGCGTGCCGCTGCGGCGGCGGGCCGACGTGTTCACCACCGACTGCTCGCCGAGGTGCTCGGCGAGGACGTCGATCTCGACGCGGCGCTGAGGCACATCACCAATCGTCGCATCCTCGATCCCGACGTCGAGACGGGGACGTACGCCTTCCGTCATGCGCTGTTCGCCGAGGCAATTCGTTCGACGCTCCTGCCGGGTGAGCGAGAACGACTGCACCGACGAATTGCCGAGGTGCTCGAAGGCGACCGGTCCTTCGCTGCCGAGGCGCCCTCGGCCGAACTGGCGGTCCACTGGCAGGCCGCACGAGATCCCGGAAAGACCTTGACCTGGTCGTTGGAGGCGGCCCGCGAGGCGGAGGCGCTTCATGCCGTGGTCGCCACGCGTGAGCACCTCGAGCGTGCGCTGGAGGTCTGGGACGCTGTGGAGGGCGCCGACGAGCAAACTGGTGTGGAACGGCGCGACGTTGTGGCCTGGCTGGCCAACACCATCCGGTTCGACGGCGATGTCGCCAAGGCCACGGCACTGCTCGACGAACTGATCGCGGCCGACGATGCCAGCGACCCGACACGGCTGGCCAGTTGGTTGCTGACCTTGGGGCACTGCCGCGACCTGAACGGCGACGAGGCCGGTGCCCTGGCAGCGTGGCAGCGAGCCCGGGGCATCGTTCCTGCGTCCCCACCGACCGCCACGCGGGCAAACCTCTTGGCGACCATCGCGGGCGTCATGTGGGAGTCCGATCCCGACGGCGGGCTTGCGCTCGGCGAGGAGGCTGCCGAACTGGCCCGGCAGTTGGATCACCAGGACGCGCACGCTGCTGCCCTCACGGCGATCGGTTCCTGCGCTGCCCAGCTCGGTCGGTTTGACGAGGCCGTGGCCAGACTCCTCGAGGCCCGCGAGATCGCACGCAGCAGCCAGTCGCCAGCCGAAGCGATCCGATCGCACATCCGGTTGTCGGCCGTGCTCGTTCGAGGGGGACGGGCATCGGAGGGCGCCGACGACGCCGCCGCCGGAGTTGTTCGGGCGCGAGAGTCTGGAATTGAGCGGCTCTACGGGCCGGGGCTGCTCGGCAACGTCATCTCCGGGCTGTTCCTGTCCGGGCGATGGGACGAGATCGACGCGCATGTCCGGGATGCGCGAGCCGGCGCCCCGACCCTTGGGTTCCTGCGGCTGCAACAGGCCCGGTTCGCCGCCTTCACTGGTCACTTCGACGAAGCCCAGCGGATGCTTCAGGAGGAGGACGGCCGCCCCGCGTTCGAACCCCGGTGGCCCAACCTGCTCATCGCCTTGCACACGTTGCGGGGCGATCTCGCTGCCGCGCACGACATCGTGGTGGCCCGCGCCACCTTTGCCGCGCCTTCGCACGCCGCCACGACGAACGAACTCCGGGCGTGGTCGCTGCGTGTGCAGGCCGATCGCGGTGCGCCCGACCCCGGGCTCTGCGATCTGCTTCTCGGCGAGACAACCATGCAACGCAGCGCGGGTTCGGCGCACGCTCGCCCGTGGCAGTTGACTGCCGTTGCCGAACACGCCCGCTGC
>CBDTZE010000486.1:0-1944 GCA_965364815.1 uncultured Nitriliruptoria bacterium
CGGGTACGACGAGGGCGGTCAGCTGACGGAACAGGTCCGTCGCAAGCCGTTCTCCGTGGTGCTGTTCGACGAGGTCGAGAAGGCCCACCCGGACGTGTTCAACACGCTGCTGCAGATCCTCGAGGACGGTCGCCTGACCGACGCCCAGGGTCGCTCGGTGAACTTCAAGAACACCATCCTCATCATGACGTCCAACCTCGGCACGAAGAACCTCACCGCCCCCGCGGTCGGGTTCGTGCAGCAGGACGACGACTCCATGTACGAGAAGATGAAGCGCCAGGTCGACGACGAGCTCAAGAAGCACTTCCGCCCGGAGTTCCTCAACCGCATCGACGACACGATCGTGTTCCACCCCCTGACCAAGTTGGAGGTCAAGGAGATCGTGGACCACATGATGCGTCGTGTGAAGTCGCAGCTTGCGGCCAAGGGCCTCGACATCGAGCTGACGGATGAGCTCAAGACGTGGCTCGCGGAGAAGGGCTACGACCCGCAGATGGGTGCCCGTCCGCTGCGTCGCACGATCCAGCGCGAGCTGGAGGACCGGCTCTCCGAGTCCATCCTGCTGGGCAACTACGAGAGCGGTCAGCTCATCGTGGCCGAGCTCGACGAGTCCACGGACGACAAGGTCGTGTTCCGCTCGGTCGACCCGCCGGGTGTCCCCGACGCGCCGCCGATGGAGCTCGCCGGTGGCGACGACGGTTCGTCGTCCGCCCCGGCCGACGAGGACTGACACTCGCGTCGCCTGTTCGTTGCCGACGCCCCGACTCCGGTCGGGGCGCCGGCCGTTTTGCCGCGAGTTTCGTGATCTCTGGGGAGCCGGGCAGGATCGTGGTCCCGCCCGACCGGAGCTCCCATGGCCACCGCCAAGACCAAGCCCACGCACGACATCGTCGTCTTCGGAGCGACCAGCTTCGTCGGGCAGATCCTGTGCCAGTACCTCGCCGACCGGCACGGCTTCGCCGGCGACGGGCCCGAGAAGATCACGTGGGCGATCGCCGGGCGATCACGCGCGAAGCTCGACGAGGTCGTCGCGTCCCTCGGCGCCGGTGCAGGGCTGCTGGACGTCCTGGTCGTCGATGCCCACGACCCGGCCGCCGTCGGGGCGATGGCGTCGTCCGCCCGCGTCGTGGTCTCCACGGTCGGGCCGTATGCCCTGCACGGCTCGGTGTTGGTCGCCGCGTGTGCCGAGGCCGGCACCGACTACTGCGACCTGACCGGTGAGGTCCAGTGGGTCCGGCGCATGGTCGACCAGCACCAGGTTGCGGCCGAGGCCAGCGGGGCGCGGCTGGTGCCGTCGTCCGGCTTCGACTCGATTCCCTCCGACCTGGGCGTGCACTTCCTGCAGCAGGCCGCGATGGAGCGCTTCGGGGCGCCGGCCGTGCGTGTCCGCATGGGCGTCAAGGCCATCAAGGGTGGGATCTCCGGCGGGACGCTGGCCAGCCTGATGAACGTGGTCAAGGAAACTCGCGAGGACAAGGCGCTGCGCAAGCAGATGGCCAACCCGTTCAGCATCTGCCCGCCCGATGCCCGCACCGGGGCGCGTCAGCCCAACGTGATGAAGCCGGAGCACGATGACGTCTTCGGCAAGTGGGTCGGCCCGTTCGTCATGGCCGCGATCAACACCCGGGTCGTGCATCGGTCCAACGCGTTGCTCGGCCACCCGTACGGCAGCGAGTTCGTCTACGACGAGGTCACGATGACCGGCGCCGGCCCCAAGGGCGCCGCCACGGCCGGGGCGTTGGTTGCCGGGCTCGGGGCGTTCATGGGTGCGGCCGCGGCTCCCGTGCTGGGCGACCTGGTCGCCAAGGCGCTGCCCGGCGCCGGGACCGGCCCCACGCCCGAGGCCCAGGAGGCCGGGTTCTTCGACCTGCGGTTCTGGGGCCAGACCGCTGCGGGGGAGCGGCTCCGCGTCCGCGTGACTGGCGACCGCGACCCGGGCTATGG
>CBDTZE010000487.1:0-1929 GCA_965364815.1 uncultured Nitriliruptoria bacterium
CACTCCGTGCCCTGGCCCGGGGCGGCGTGCACCTTCGCCCCGCCGCCGGCGCGGGTGAGACGTCCCCGGATGGAGTGGCGGATGCCGTGGCGGTCGTCGGCGACTGCGGCCGGATCGAAACCCACGCCCCGGTCACGGACCATGGCCCAGAGCTTCGCGTCGTCCTCGTCAGCCTCGACGTAGACGTCCACGACATCGACGTCGGCGTGACGTGCGGCGTTGGAGACGGCCTCACGGACGGCGGCAAGCAGTTGCGTCCCGGCCTCGCCGAACGGGCGGTCCCCGACGACGACGGCCTCGACGCGGACGTCGTGGTCATCCTCGACATCGGTGGCCAGTCGGGCCAGTGCCTCGCCGAGGGTGTGCGGTGTCTCGCCGTCCCCGTGGCCAGCACCGGCGTAGAGCCAGGCGCGCAGTTCCCGTTCCTGGCGCCGGGCCAGTGCCCGCGTGCGCCCCGGTTGGTCCGCTGTCCGCTGGATGAGGGCCAGTGTCTGCAGCACCGAGTCATGCAGGTGGGCCGCGACGGCGGCTCGTTCCTCGCTGCGGATGCGCTCGCGTCGTTCCTCGCCCAACTGACCGGCGAGGCGTCCGAACCAGGGCCCCAGCAGGAGGACGATCCCGACGAGGCCGACGGTCGCCGCCAGTGCCACGTCGAGGAGTGCGGACAGTCGGGTGTTGGCCGCCAGGAATCCGATCATGCCGGCCAGGACCAGGACCGCCCCGCCCAGGACGCGGACCGGGCCGGCGTCACGAAGCGCGGCGCCGAGGGAGGCGTCGAGCGCCCCGTCGGCCAGGGGCCGGACGCCGAACGTCGCGCGGTTCGCGCCGGTGATGCCTCGACGCCGCAGGCCGAAGACGGGGTCAGCGTCGTCACGTCCCCACGCGAATGCGGAGCCGAGGGTGGCGAGGGCGATCGGCCAGACGACTCCGTCGCCGAACCAGAGCCCGGTGGTGCGCAGCAGGATCAGCGCCCCGAGGACGATGAGCGCGATGGCCACCAACTGTTGGTTGCTGGCGGGGCGGGCCTGGGGCAGCTCGTCCGTCGGGCTGGCATCCGGCTCCGCCGCGATGGCCCACAGCACCAGGTAGGCGACGATGCCGACACCCCCGGCGAGGGCCAGCGGCACGATCGCCAGGCGCAGCAGCACCGGGTCGACCCCCAACCGGGCACCAAGGCCACCGCAGACGCCGGCGACCAGCCGGTCGGATCCCGAGCGCGTGAACACCGGAGCCAGGCGAGGGCTCCGGGTGCCGGTCGTTGCCGGTGGTGGGGTCGTGACATCTTCCATGAGACGATGGTGGCACGGTCGGCGCTGCGGTGCGTCAGAGGTGACCCTTGGATCCCGGGGTCGTCTCAGGGTCGGTTCGGGGGATTCCCCCGATGGTGGGCCTTGACCGCAGCGGCGACCATGGGCACCAGTCGGCGGACCGTCTCCGTCGTCCACAAAGATCACGAGGCCCATCGCATGGTCACTGACACCCAGGCACCCCCGCCACCGCCACCGCCTTCGCCCCGCGCGCCCGGGTCGTCGACGGCACGCCTGACCCGGCGCACCGACGACCGACTGCTCGGTGGCGTCTGTGGCGGCCTGGCCGACCACCTCGGCGTGGACGTGGTCCTCGTTCGGGTCGGCTTCCTGCTCTTCGGCCTGTTCGGCGGCGGCGGGCTCCTGCTCTACATCGTCCTCTGGGGCGTCGTCCCGGAGCGGACGTCCGGTGAGGTCGTTGCTGAACGGTTCCTGCAGGAGGGTCGGCGCCTGGGCTCCGACCGCGGCCTGGCCTTCTGGGTCGGGTCGGCGCTGATCGCGATCGCCGGCATCTCCCTGCTGGACAACATCTTCAACGGCGGCGTGCTGTGGGCCATGGTGCTGATCGCGGTCGGCGTCGTCCTGTTCCAGTCGGACGGCGGCGAGGCACGGCGCCACGCAG
>CBDTZE010000488.1:0-1920 GCA_965364815.1 uncultured Nitriliruptoria bacterium
GCCGTAGCCCAGGACGCGCTGGACTGACGGGGACTGGTAGACGATCGAGCCCTCACGAACCAACAGCACGACGTCCGAGGCATCCTCGACCAGGCTGCGGAATCTCGCCTCGGAGTTCTGCAACTCTTCCTGGGCCTCCTCACGGGCGATCGCCATCTGTCGGATGCGGCCCGCCACAGCGACGACCGCCATGAGCATGAACAGTGAAATGGCCCAGGTGTCGAAAGAGGGTTGGTGCACGCTGGGGACCCAGCCGAACTGCAGACCCACCTGGCCGGCGATCGTCCAGCCGACGGCCCAGCGAGCGACCGTGACGACGGTCCGGCTGCCCGAGTACTTCACGTTGTCTGCAACCGCGAACAGGTGGACCAGCGGGAGGGCGAAGCCCCAACCGGTGGCGTAGGTGATGCACGCCAGGACGCCGCACTGCGCCCCGATCCGGTGCGAGATCGAGCGGGCATCCGTCGCGGACCCCCACGCCGTGTAGGCGATCACGATCGTGCCAGCCCCCACGACGAACACTGCCGGGACGAGCCAGTCGGGCACCTCGTCCGGGAAGACACCGAACCGACCGAACAGCACCGTGGCGGTCAACACCACCAGAATCTCGAGCCCATGCCTCGCCGCACGGTCTCGTGTCTCCACTGAAATCCCCGCCATGGCGCTCCCCGTCCCCGTGATCTCCCCGTGCTGTCGGCCACCGTGGCCCCGGGCTTGAGATTTCGGGCCCGATCGTTCCGCACCGTCCGAGGCGAACGTGGCGGCAACCAGCGGGCCATCGTGGGCAGACCGTGCCCGGAAACGGCACTGGCAGTCGTCGGACAGCCCCACGAACTGGCACCCTGTCCCTCAACACCTCGCGTTCTGGACCTGAAGGGCGCCGTGACGGCAGGCGCCACCTCGCAGAGCACCCCCAAGAACCCGCAGCAACTGCGACGCCTGCGCTCGGGAGGACCCGGGAGCCAGGTGACCGTTGCGGTGCTCGCCCTGGCGCTGCTGGCGACGGCCGTCCTGATCCTGTCGGCCCAGCGCCAGTCACGCGAACGGTTGGACAACTCCCTGACCCGGTCCGCGCGCGCCAGCGCCGAGTTCACCCAGGTCGCCGTTGAGGAACTGGGCCGACGCCAGGCGATCGCTGCGGAATCGCGACTTGTCGACACCGCCACCACGGAGGACCTCGGTGTCATCGCCTCGACGTTGGGTGTCGGGTTCGCCCTCGTGCTCGACAGCGACGGCACGCTGCTCGCCGTCCATCCCGATCGAGAGATCGACGGACCGGCCACCGTGGCCGCATTCCCCCACCTGCAACGTGCCCTCACCGGCAAGACCAGCGTGTCCGCCACCCTGGCAGCCCCCAGCTTCCCGTCCGGCGTTGCCATCGCCGTGGCGGCTCCCTTCGAGGGACGTGACGGTCTGCGCGTCCTGTCCACGGCCTTCGACCGGGACGCGACCGTGCTCAGTGGCAATCTCCGCGGCGTCCGCGTCACCCCGAACACGACCGCCTGGCTGGTCGACGAGACCGGCGGCGTGGTGGCCTTCGGCGCGTCGGCCGAGCCGCCCCCGGAGCTGCCCATCGACGTGCTGGACGGTGTGGTCTTCGACCTCGACGACCAAGCGGTCGTCGCCATCGCCGTCGACGGGACGCCCTGGACCGTGATCGCGTCAGCGCCCGCGACGGAGCTGTACGCCCTGCTGCGCGGCTGGACGCAATGGCAGCCTTGGATCGCGCTCGCGATGGGCATCGTCGCCTCCTCCCTGCTGGTCGACTACATCCTCACCGTCGCCGTCTCCATCTCTTCCGGCGTCGCCGCCATCCTGTCCATCTCCACCTTCCACAGCCTCGAGCACCTGCGCGTGCCGATGTGCGTGGGCCTGGTCGCATTGGTGACGCTCGCCAACCTGAGGGGCATCAAGGAGTCA
>CBDTZE010000489.1:0-1909 GCA_965364815.1 uncultured Nitriliruptoria bacterium
TCCGACCAACAGGCCGGACACCAGGAAGTTCCACATCATCCACCCGGTGGTGGAGAACCAGAAGAAGTGGTCCTCCTCGCCGAGGTCGCAGTAGAGCCCGACGCCCTTGAGGTGTTCGAGTGTGATGCCGCCGTGACCGTGGACGATCGGCTTGGGCAGCCCGGTCGTGCCCGAGGAGTACAGGACGTAGAGCGGGTGGTCGAAGGGGACGCGGGCGAACTCCAGCGCGGCCGGTTCTGTCAGCAGGTCGGACCAGGCCACAACGTCGCCGAGGTTCGCGGTGCCGCGCAGGTAGGGGACCTCCACGACGGCGTCGAGCGAGGGCAGAGCCGCCCGGATCTCCGCGATCTCCTCGTGGCGGTGGATGTCCTTGGTGCCGTAGCGATACCCGCCGACGACCAACAGGACCTTGGGCTCGATCTGGCTGAGGCGGTCGACCACGGACCGCGCCCCGAACTCCGGGGCGCACGAGGCCCAGATGGCGCCGATCGACGCGGTCGCGAGGAACGCGACGACGGCCTCCGGGATGTTGGGGAGGTAGCCGGCGACCCGGTCTCCCTCGCCCACGCCAAGGCGGCGCAGGCCGGCAGCGCACCGCGCGACGCGGTCGCGCAGTTGGGCTCCGCTGAGGTCGACCTCGCCGCGGGACTGGGAGCGGCCGACGATCGCGACGTCGTCATCGTCGAGGCGCAGGGCGGCTTCGGCGTAGTTGAGCCGGGCGTCCGGGAACCACCGTGCGCCGGGCATGTCTGCGTCTGCCAGGGCGATCTCGCCCTTGGTGCCCGGGACGTCGAAGAAGTCCCACAGCGAGGACCACAGGGGTCCGGGGTTCTCGACCGACCAGGCCCACGCGGCCTCGTGGTCGGGGAGGTCGAGGCCGTGTTCGGCCTCGAGGTGGTCCAGGAACGCTCCGAGTCGCGTCTGGGTGCGCGCGTCAGCTGGCGGAGACCAGAGCAGTTCCGGGACGGTCACGGTGGCATCCGAAGTCGGCGTTGGACTTCGGATGCAACCACGTTGGGTCAGGCGCTGACGGCCGTCCCCTTGCTCAGGCTTCGGTGTCGGTCAGGACGCCGGCCTGGACGAACTCGGTGATGGTGACAACGCCGTCGCCGGCCGCTTCTCGCGGGTCCGGAACGATGTCGCTGACGTCGAACGGGGCCGTACGTCGAGGTGCCGGATCCGTGGTGGCCTCGGACGGCGGGTCGACGTTCGCGGCTTCGACCGGGACGGTGTCGACGGGCTCGACGTCCGCCGGGGTCGTGGTTCTGCGGGCGAGCACGTCGTCGGCGACGGCTGCGGCCTTGATCCCGAGTTCGGACTGCACCGTCTCGATGTCCTGGGTCTCCATCCGCTTCAGGATGCCGTTCTTGCCACCCTGTCCCTGGAACAGGGCATGGTCCGATGGCGTCGACGATCCGCCGACCTTGGCGACGTCGTCCGTCGCGGCTGGCGGCGGAGGCGGGGGTGGTGGCGCAGCAGCGGCGATTGCCTGGCTGCCGGCCGTGGCACTCATTGCGTCCATGAGGCGTCCTTCCGTGGGCGCTGGTTCATCCGTCACCCGTCGGCCGTCCTCGTCCACGGCCAAGGAGATGCGCGAGGGCAAAACGTCAAGCGCACGCCACCGGGGCGTGCGCGAACAGTGCGGGCCGGGTCAGCGGCGGCCGAGGCCAGCCTCAAGAACCCAGTCGAGGTACTCGTCAACCGTCACGACGGCGTCGGCCACCGCGTCGGAGAAGTCGCGGGACTCGTGCGGTTCCGCCGTACGGACCACGGCCAGGTCGTCCTCGCGGTCGATGACCTCGAGGAGTTCGGCCGGGGTGACCTCACCAGGGAAGCCAAGGTCCTCGGTCCGCAACGCTTCGCGGACGATGCCCATGGTGGCCTGGAGCGCGGCGAAGTCCTCAGCGGT
>CBDTZE010000490.1:0-1909 GCA_965364815.1 uncultured Nitriliruptoria bacterium
CACGCCAGGGTGCGGCCCCGAGGGTCCGCGCTGCCGCGGCCACGTCCGGGTCCAGGGCGCGCAGAGCCGGCAACAGGACACGGACCACGAACGGGGTCGCCACGAGGGCGTGGGCGATCGGCACCAACGCCGGCGACGACCGCAGATCCAGGGGTGGCGTGTCCAAGGCGACCAGGAAGCCGAACCCGATGGTCACGGCGGACGTCCCCAGCGGCAGGGCCAACAGGGCATCAAGGCCCGTGGCCACGCGACTGCGCGACATCGACAGGGCCAACGACGCGAGCAGCCCCAGGGAGAGCGCCAGCACCGTGGCGACGGCACCGAAGCGCAGCGTGTTGGCGATGGCCTCCCACGGCGTGGTGGCGAGGATCGAACCTCGACGGACCTCGCCGAGGTTCGCCCACGAGTGCAAGGACCAGCCGCCGTCGAACCGCAGGCTCCGGACCAGGAGCGCCCCGATCGGGGTGGCCAGGAGCAGGCCCGCCACGGCGAGGTTCAGGCCGACCCAGGTCCGGTCACGGGCGGTGCGCAGGGGCCGTCGTTGGATGTCGGGGCGCTGACGTGCAAGGCGCCGAGCGGTCCGCTGCTGCAGTCGGCCCGAGGCGACGAGGGCGGCGGCGACGAAGACCAGTTGCAGCATGGCGAGGACGGCTGCGGTTGGCAGGTCCAGCAGGTCGCGGGTCTGGCGCAGGATCTCGACCTCCAGGGTCGACAGTCCGGGACCACCCAGGATGAGCACGACCCCCAGCGACGTGAACGTGAACAGGAACACGATGCTGGCCGCCGAGGCGATGGCGGGGACGCTCATGGGGAGCAGGACCCGCCGCCACGCCTGCAGTGGTGAGGCACCCAGCGTCTTCGCAGCCGCGGAGATGTCCGGGTCCATCCCCGTCCAGAAGGACCCGACGACGCGGACGACGACCGCGTGGTTGAAGAAGGCATGGGCCAGGAGGATCGCGGCGAGTGACCCGGTCAGGTCCGTTCGGCCGGGCAGCGGTCCCGACGGGCCCAGCAGCGCGAGGAAGGCGGTCCCGACCACGGTCGTGGGCAGGACGAACGGCACGGTGAGTGCCGACTCCAGCAGCCGTCGTCCGCGGAACTCGCGTGTCGCGACGATGTGCGCCATCGGCAGGGCCAGCACCAGCGTCAGCAGGGTCGACAGGACGGCCTGCGTCGTCGTGAACGCGACGACGCGTCGCAGGCCCTCGTCCGCGAGGACCTCGCTGACGATCCTCAGGTCCAACACGCCGTCCGGGGCGAGGCCGAGCGTCAGGATCTCGGCGACCGGCCGGACGTGGAAGGCCAACGAGAACAACGCCGGGGGGAGCCCCAGGAGCAAGGGCACCCACCGACGTCGGCTCGTGGTGGTCATGCTCAGCGCAGCATCACGTCGCCCCACGCGTCGATCCACTCGTCGCGCATCTCGGCGATGCGGGCCGGGTCGATCGTGCGGGGGGACTCGGCGACCTCGGCGTGCTTGGTGAACGCCTCGGGGAGGGTCACGTCACGTGACGGGAAGACGAACATCTGCAGCGGGATGTCCTCCTGCACGGCGTCGGACAGCAGGAAGTCGACGAACGCGGCGGCCTCGGCCGGGTGCTGCGTTCCGGCGAGGGTCCCGGCGAACTCGATCTGCGGGAAGCAGGTGTCGAGGATGACGCCCGTCGGCGCCTCGTCGGCCTCGGGGTCCGGACCGAAGATGACCTCGGCGGGTGGGCTCGAGGCGTAGCTGACCACCAACGGCAGCTGGCCCTCGCCCGAGCCTCCGGAGAACTGGCCGTAGTAGGCGTCCTCCCAGCCGGAGGTCACGGTCACGCCACCGGCGCGCAGGTCGGCCCAGTAGTCCTGCCACCCGTCCTCACCGAAGGTGGCGATCGTCGCCAGCACGAAGGCGAGGCCGGGGGAGGAG
>CBDTZE010000491.1:0-1887 GCA_965364815.1 uncultured Nitriliruptoria bacterium
TGCGCGAGCTCGTCGAAGAACGACAGGTCGAGATAGGCCTTCTCGTCGGCCGAGCAGTAGAACGGCCCGACGGCGGCCGGAGCGAAGCCGCATCCGGACTGCACGCCGTCCTCGAACAGCACCAGGGTGGCGTCACGCCAGTCGGTGCGCCCCGCCTGCTGGAAGATCTGGGCCCACAGCGCCTGCGAGTCGTCCAGGACGAACGACAGGAAGTCGACCATGTCGTCGTCGGGGTCGGCCTCGGCCGGGATCCCGCCGCCGGCTGGGGCCTGCTGCGCCTGGCCCGCGCCCTCGAGGCCTTGCAGGAGCACGCCGAGGTCCCCGCCACCTCCGCCGAGGAACTGCATCGCCAGCACCAGGAGCAGGCCGCCGATGCCGCCGACCGCCCCGACCTTGCCGGCCGGTCCGGCGGCGGCCCGACGCCCTGGAGCACCTCGACGGTCCTCGATGTTCTTGCTGCGTCCCTTGTTCTGGAACTTGACCATGGCGTCTCCGGCTGCGCGTGGGGTGATGAGGAGTCTGCCCATGATCGCCTCCGACCGCACACGCAGGTGGAGTCTTTGGGGCAGCGTCGGCACGCTTCATGCCAGACTTCGCCACTTCCTCCCACCGCCCCCGCCTGTTGGACCCCCCTTGCGTCGTGCCCCGATACGCCTGCTCGCCGTGTTCCTGTTGGTGCTCGGCCTGTCGATGCCCACGAGCGTCACCGAGGGCAAGGCCACGGCCCAGAGCCTCGAGGACCTCGACCGCATCGTCGAGCAGCGTGAGGCCACGGAGAGCGACTTCACCCGCGCGGTGGATGCCTTCGACCAGTTGCTGGACGACATCGACGCGGCCGAGGGTGAACTCAACGACATCAAGGAACGGGCCACGTCGCTGGAGGACCAGGCCGCGAGGCTGTCCGCTGCGCTGGCGACCCGAGCTCGGCTGCAGTTCATGCAGGGCGGTCAACCGGTCTTCACCGTGATGGCGGCCGACGGCCCAAGTGCCGCCGTCGAGCGTGCCGGGCTGCTCGCCGCGCTCAACCGCCGCGAGGCGGGGCAGCTGGAGGCCGCGACGAACATCCGCATCCAGTTGGAGCAGACCAAGACGTTGCTGGCCGACCGTCAGGCCCGCCTCGACGCGCTTGCCGAGGGTCTCCAGGCTCGTCGCGATGAGCTCGAGTCCCAGCTCGGTCAGCTCCAGGCCGTCGAGGCCGACCTGCGCGAGCGCAAGTCTCGCCAGATCGAGCTGCGCAACGGCGTCATCAACGGCACCTACGCCTGCATCTTCACGCCGAGCAACACGCACTTCCGTGACACCTGGGGCGCGCCCCGTGGCGGAGGCACGCGTAGCCACAAGGGCACCGACGTCTTCGCCAGGCACGGTGAGCCGGTCTTCGCGATCACTGGCGGGCGGATCTCGCGGCTGAACAGCTCCAGCATCGGTGGCATCTCCGTCTACCTCAAGGGCGACGACGGCCACCTCTACTACTACACCCACCTGCAGGGCTACGTGTCCGGCCTGTCCACGGGCAAGCGCGTCGAGGCTGGCGAGCACATCGCCTACAACGGCGCGACCGGCAACGCCCGTGGCGGCGCTCCGCACGTCCACTTCCAGTGGCACCCCGGCGGCGGCGGACCGGTCAACCCGTACAGCACCCTCGCGACGATCTGTTACAGCTGAGGGTGGTGGTCAGCGGCGGCCGAGGCCCAGGGCGACGAGCACCAAGCCGATGAAGCCTGCGCCCAGCATGGCTCCGCCCACCATGACGAGGATCTGGACCACACTCCAGAGCCCGGATGCGGCGGCGTTGATCGACGAGTGCTGGATCAGCGCTGCGGCGACGGCGAGCCCCAGACCGATGGCGATGAGTTGCAGGCTGACACGTCGACCCTCGGCCGTGTG
>CBDTZE010000492.1:0-1881 GCA_965364815.1 uncultured Nitriliruptoria bacterium
CGCCCCTCGCACCGACCTGCCCGGGTTCGGTGCGCTGCCCGTGGTGGCCGAGCTGGCCGAGGGACTGCACCGGGTCATCGCCCCGAACCCGTCCCCGCTGACCCTCGACGGGACCAACACGTACGTGTACGGCCAGCCCGGCAGCGGCGTGGTCGTGATCGTCGACCCCGGCCCGTGGACGACCGACCCCGGGCCGGACGGGACCGCCAGTTCGCTGGCCCACCGTGACCGGGTGGCGGCGGTCGTCGCCGAGCGGGATGCGCAGGTCGCCGCCGTCGTGGTGACCCACCACCACCTCGACCACAGCGAGGCCGCGGACGCCTGGGCGTCGCACTTCGGCTGCAAGGTCGTGGCCTCGACGGCGCAGGTTGCGGGGCCCGGCGGGATCGTCGTGGGTGATGGCGCCGAGGTCGGCCCGGACGGGGCGCGGCTGCTGGCGATGACGACGCCGGGCCACTGCTCGGACCACCTCGCCTTCCGCCTTCCCGACGGCGCCGTGCTGGTCGGCGACCACGTGCTGGGGCGGGGCACGTCCGTCGTGGCGTTCCCCGACGGGGACCTGCTGCAGTACCTCGACTCCCTCGACAAGGTCCTGGCCCTGGGCCCCGACGCGCTGCACCCCGGGCACGGGCCGTCGATGGTTGCCGATCCCAGCGCGGTGCTGGAGTACTACCGCCACCACCGGGCCTTCCGGGAACGCCAGGTGGTCGAGGTGCTGTCGGCCGGTCCCGCCACCGCGCGTGAGGTCGTCGAGGTCGTCTACGCGGCCTACGACCGCTCCGTCTGGGCCGCCGCAGAGTCCTCCACGTGGGCAACCCTGGCGAAATTGGCCGGCGAGGGGCGTGTCGATCTTCGTGCGGACATGGCGCGGCTGGTGTCGCCGGGCGATCAGTCCGTGGCGGAAAGTGCTTCCCTCGACAACCAACCGAGCGATCGGTCGGCCATGGGCAACCAGGACGAGCCGACCGTCGCGCACAAGGATCGTCCATGATGGCCCGCGTCGCCTTGCAGGCACGCCAGCAGCGTCGAGCCGTGCTCGCGCTCACGCTGGCGGCCGCGTTGGGCGTCGCCGCGTGCTCCGGCGGGGAACCGGACACGCAGACCGCCTCCCCCACGCCCGAGGTCTCGGCCTCCGCGATGAACGGGCCGTCGGCCAGTCCCTCCTCGACCGACGCCGACGCGTCACCGTCGCCTTCGACGTCCACCACGGACGACCCCAGTGACGACCCGACCGACCCGACGGACCCGTCCGACACCGACCGCGCCCGGTTCGTGTCCTCGTACCGCCCCGACGGTGCCTCGGACCTCGAGCACGTGCAGGTCGACCTCGACGGTGACGGCGTCGACGAACTCGTCTTCAGCTACGTCCGGGGCGGCGAGAAGGTCGGCCACGTCGACCTCGCCGACTGGGACGCCGAGGCTGGCGCCTACGCCATCGTCGCCGGTGCCGACGGCGGCGTCGCCGACCGCATCGACCGCGTTCGCGTCGGTGACCTGAACGCCGACGGCTTCGTCGAGGTGGCGCTGTTCCAGGCCACGGGCTCGTCCGGCTCGTCGGTGACTTTGTGGCGCGTGCAGAACAGCCGCTTGGTTCCGCTGCGGGCACGGGGCGGCTGCTGGGACGGCTCGAGCACCTACGGCGTCACCGGGGCGCGCATCGCAGACACGGACGGCGACGGGATCTCCGAGCTCTTCGCCACCTGCGACGACTCGCCGCTGCCCGTCGCCGCATGGTCGACCGACGGCTACCGCTGGCAGGACGGCGCCTGGGTCCACGACCCGGAGCTCTGAGGCTCGGTTGCCGCCGGTCGGTTCTGCCGGTTGGTTCTGCCGGTCGGTCGCCTGGCCCCTGCCCTCCTCGGGCAAAACGGCGAACCCCGC
>CBDTZE010000493.1:0-1880 GCA_965364815.1 uncultured Nitriliruptoria bacterium
TGGTGCCGACCACGGTGCCCGTCCGTGACGCCACCATCGGGGGCGCCGCCGTGCTGCTGCCCCTCGACGAGGCAGCCGCGCTCTTCGCGTCCTTCATCGACGGGTCGATCCTGGACCAGGTCGCGCCGGACCCAGAAGCTCCCACGGAGGGCTGAGGCGACTCAGCCGACCGGGAGTTCGTCGACGCGTCGCTGGACATCCTGCTGGACGTCGCGCACGTCCTCCTCGAGGGGGCGGGTCTGGCCCTGCTGGGTGTCGCACGCGTCGCCGCGGCCGTCGCCGTCGCTGTCGATCTGCAGGCTGTTGCTGTCGCGGGGGCAGTTGTCGCTGCCGTCCGGGATGCCGTCGCCGTCGCGGTCCTCATCGTCGTCGCAGGCCGTGCCCACACCGTCGCCGTCGAGGTCGAGCTGGGCGGGGTTCGCGACGTCCGCGCAGTTGTCCGCCGCGTTGTCGACCCCGTCGCCGTCACGGTCCGGGTCGCAGGCGTCACCGATGCCGTCGAAGTCGGCGTCTGCCTGCTCCGGGTTGCGGGTGAGGCGGCAGTTGTCGTCCTCGTCGAGGACGCCGTCGTTGTCGTCGTCGACGTCGCAAGCGTCACCGGCGCCGCTGCCGTCGGTGTCGGTCTGGTCGGCGTTGGGCGTCGCCCAGCAGTTGTCGCGACCGTTGGGCACCCCGTCCTCGTCGTGGTCCCTGGACTCCCACTCGGTGGTGGGACTCGTCGGGGGAGCGGTCTCGTCGCGGTCGGCCGAGTCCTTGTCGGGGCGACCGTTGCCCTTGCCGGGCTTGTCGTCCTCGTCGGCTGATCCCTCGTCGGAGTCCTCTTCGTCCGCGGAGTCCTCACAGTTCGGGTTCTTCTCGCTGGACTTGCCGTTGTCCTTTTCGCAAGCCGGCGGCTCTTCCTTCTCGCACTTCTCGTTGCCGTTGCCGTTGCACGGGTCAGCGAAGGACGGGGTCGCCACCAGGGCGGAGAGCATGACGAGCAGCACCAGGGCCAGCGACAGGCCGAACCGGTGGGATCGTCGTGCGGTGGCCAACAGGTGGGCGGTCATGCGAGCTCCTTCGATGCACGAGGGTCGCGGACGCGACGGCGGGTGCTTCGGAGGGGTTCGCGATCGGACCGGGGGATCCCTGCCCGAAGCGCTCAGGCCTGTGCGACGGCCGGGCGGTCGGGGTTGCGAGGGTTCGGGCAGCACGTGGCCAGGCAGACGTCGTGGCCAGCCGGTCGACTCCCGAGGGCCGGCCGCTGTGCCGCCCCGGTCTGGCGTTCCTCGAAGAGGTCGACGACCAGGCGGACGTAGGCCGGATCGGCCCCGACGGTGCCGGCGCGGACCAGGTGGAGTCCGATCTCGCCCGCGATCGCGCGTGCCTCGACGTCGAGGTCGAACAGGACCTCGACGTGGTCGCTGACAAATCCCAGGGGCACCAGCACCACGTCCCGGACTCGGGCAGCACCCAGGGCCCGGAGGTGGTCGCCGACGTCGGGCTCCAGCCATGGGACCTGGGGAGGCCCGGAACGCGACTGCCAGACCAGGTCGTGGTCGTTGGCCGACCCGGCTGCGGCCAGGATCAGTCGAGCCGAGTCCGCAAGCTGGTTGGCGTAGTCGCTGGTGTCCGCCATGGACTGCGGGATCGAGTGGGCGGTGAACACCACGCGTGCGTCGCCGCGCCGGGCTTCCGGCACGCCGGCGAGGGCCGCCCGGAGTCGGTGGCCCATGGGCTCCACGAAGCCGGGGTGATTGCCGTGCGTCCGGAGCTTGAGGAACTCCGGAGCCTGCGGCAGGGCCTCGCAGGCGCGGGCCACGTCCTCGCGGTACTGCCGGCAGCCCGAGTAGCTGGAGAAGACCGAGGTCGGCAGGAAGGCGGCGTTGCGCACGCCGTCG
>CBDTZE010000494.1:0-1877 GCA_965364815.1 uncultured Nitriliruptoria bacterium
GTCGGTCGCGGCGGGCGTGTGGTCGCCCGTCTTGGTCCCGAACCCGCGAGTCATGTTGGCGTCCCACGCATTGTGGGCCTTGCAGTCCGCCACCGTGTTCCCCAGGACGTCGAGGATCTGGCCACACGCGGTCGGGCCAACCCACGCACCATTGTCAAGCGCAATGACGTTCAGGTCCGGGTCTCGTGGCGTGCCCGCGACCTCGTCCACGAACTTCGTCGTGCGCTGGTCCGTGGAGTAGAAGATGCCGGTTTCGGCGTAGTAGTGCGCCAGGGAACCCTGTGCCGCACCAGCGAAGGGCCCGTAGAAGGTCTGGGTGCCCGGGGTGTTCAGGGCCGCAGGCGGCTTGATCGGGACGTCCACGAAGCCGCCAGAGCCGTCCGGTTCGACGACGGCGGCGTCCACGACCGTGGTGCCCGGTGGGATGTAGGCCGTGACCCAGCCGTTGGGGCCGGTGTCGGCGCCGTTGTTGACCGGGGTGAACTGGATGATGAACTCGACGACGTCGCCAACCGCGATGCCGTCGTTGTTCGGGTCAGCGTCCTTGAGACGCGTGATGAACAGGTCGCGGGTGTCGGGCGACACGTTCGCCGACATCTCGACCTGGGCAACGGAGTGGGCAAGCGCCGCGTCCGGGTTGACGGGGTCCAGGGTCAAAAATCCAGCAACTGAAGGCACGACGAGGAGTCGGGCCGCAAGGATCGCCGCGGTCGGTGCTGCGAATCTGCGACGGCGAGTGCGGAGTGACACGGGTACCTCGGTCGTCGGAGGTCGGGGACGACCTCCGGCAGGGAAGGGTTTGGTGGGGAATCCTCGGGCACCGGTGTTTTGGGTGCAAACCTTCGGTCAGGCGTCCGCATGGACGCCTGTCAAGGGCTGTTTTGGCTACAAGTCGCTCCAAGATAGGTCGAAAGCCCTCACGCTGCGGGGCCGGCTGACCACGACTGGAGGGTTTCGGCGCACTCTGGCACATCTCGAACGAGAGATGTACCAAGAGTGACACTTCGGACAGGCCTCATCCACCGACAATGGCCCTCCTGGCCGCCCTCCCCGACGGCCCACGAATGACAAATCCGCGGTTCCCCGTGGAACTTTCCTCCAGCACCGACCCCCGGCAGAGTCAAGCCGCCTGCCCTCAACGCCCGCCGGCGTCGCCGGACTCCTCTGCCCCGTCGTCGCTGGCCAGGCGCTCGGCCAGAATGTCAAGCAGCCTTCCCCATGCCTCGACATCTCGCGGCTCCGCCTCACGTTCCGCCCACCGAACGAAGGCGGACTTCGCCCAGGACGTCAGGTCGTAGTGCTGGACGTCGCGCCACAGGTCGCGCTGGCCGGTGATGGCTCGGCCGCCAACCTCCTTGACGAAGCGTCCGACGAAGCGATGGTCGAACATGTCCTCCGCCTCGGCCCCCTCGGGGTAGCCGGGCAGGACCTCGGCGTAACTCGTGACTTCGTGGCGCTTCTGGAAGGAAAGTCGCTTGACGAGAGTCTCTCGTGCTCGCTGGCCCGGGTCATCATTGTCGAGGACGACCAGCAGCGGCAGGGCGGTTTCGGCTCGCAGGACCACGGCCTGCAGGGCTGCGGCGGACGCCCCGCCCGCCGCCACGACGGCGATCCCGTCAAGTTCCCTCTCACGTCCCAGCGCAGCCGCAGCCAGTCGCAGGTAGGCCTCGTCGGTGCCGCCCTCGAAGACCAGCACTCCCCGGACGTCGGGGCCCAGGGTTGCCGCCCGGTCCAGCACCACGGCCAGGCCTGGGTCACGGAATAGGCCACCGACGAGGTCGGCGTGCCGATCGTCGCCACGCGCCTGCCCGACGACCTCCAACGCCCCGTCCGCGGCCCGTGCCACGGCGACAACCAGGTCGTCCTCCCCTCGAGGC
>CBDTZE010000495.1:0-1875 GCA_965364815.1 uncultured Nitriliruptoria bacterium
GAGGGCCAACGGGTCCGCGGCCTCGGTGGGGCTGGGCGTGGTGTCGGGAGCCTCGGTCTGGGTCGGGGTCTCGGGCGAGGCGATGTCGCCGGGCCCGCCGCCGGGTCCGTGCCCGTCGTCGTCCACCGCAAGGTCCGACGAGCAGGCGGAAACGAGCAGCGCGACGGCCGCAAGGGCCGCCGCGCTGGACGATGCGTGTCGCATGATGCTCACTCGAAGCTGATCCCGAGGGTGGTGATCATCTTGCCGGTCTGCTCCATGACGCCGTTGGTGAACTCGGCGGTCTGTCCGGAGGTGTCGACCTTCATGATCTCTGCCCAGCGGCCGGCGACGTCGTCGACGGACGGGGTCTCCTTGAAGCCGACGCCTTCGCCCTCGACGATGGCGACGCGCGCCATGTAGCCGCCACCGACGGAGAAGATCCGGCCGGTGTCGGTGCAGGTCTCGGAGGCGAGGTAGCCGACCAGCGGCGACACGTTCTCCGGCTCGAGGACCTCGAGCAGCTGCGGGGGCATGATGTCTTCGGTCATGCGCGAGGCAGCGACCGGCGCGATGACGTTGGCGTTGATGTTGTACTTGGCGCCTTCGATGGCCAGCGTGCGGGTCAGGCCCACGATGCCGAGCTTGGCGGCCGCGTAGTTCGACTGCCCGAAGTTGCCGTACAGGCCCGAGCCCGACGTCGTGTTGACGACGCGGCCGTAGGACTGGTCACGGAAGTGCTGCCACGCAGCCATGGTCACGTAGAAGCTGCCGTACAGGTGGACCTGGATCACCAGGTCAAGCTGCTCCGGCGTCATCTTGTGGAACGTGACGTCCCGCAGGATGCCCGCGTTGTTGATGACGATGTCGACCTTGCCGAAGGTGTCGATCGCGGTCTTGATGATGCCCTGGGCACCCTCGACCGAGGAGACGCTGTCGTAGTTGGCCACGGCCTCGCCGCCGCCGTCCTGGATCTCCTTGACGACCTGGTCGGCCATCTCCGAGCCCGCACCGGTGCCGTCACGCGAACCACCGAGGTCGTTGACGACGACCTTCGCGCCGCGACTGGCCAGCAGCAGCGCGTGGCTGCGACCCAGGCCGCCACCGGCGCCGGTGACGACTGCCACACGTCCGTCGTAGTTGATCTCTGCCACGGCCTGCCTCCAGGTTCGGAACTGCTGCATTGGAAGTCACGCACGCTACGCCCGTGTCGGCCACTCGCCGGAATTTGGTCAGCGCGGCTGGCCGAGCCAGTCAGCGGTCGGTGGACGGCGACGGTGCTGTCCTGCCGTGCTTCGATGTCCGCATGGAACCGACACCGCCCCGCACGACCGGCGCCTTCGCGACCCGGGCCGTCCACGCTCCGACCACGCCTGCCGAGGTCGGTCAGCGCCCCGTCGCGCCCCCGATCCACCCGGCAACGGCATGGACGGCGGACCGCAACAGCGACCTCGCCGAGATCCTCGCCGAGGAACGACCGGGCTACGCCTACGGCCGGCTGGACAACCCGACGAACACGACGTTGCACGGGGCGATCGCCAGCCTGCACGACACCGAGGGCGCGTGGTCGCTGGCCAGCGGCACCGCAGCGATCCACGCCGCGATCGGGGCGCTTCGGGGCGACGGCCGGATCCTGGCCACCTCGCGGCTCTACGGCGGCACGATCGCGTTGATGCGCCGCTTCCAGAAGGAGTCGGGCTGGCCGATCGACTTCGTCGACCTGACCGTGCCGGGTGCGATCGACGAGGTCCTGACCGACCAGCACACCGTCGTCTACGCGGAGACCATCGCGAACCCGACGACGGCAGTCACCGACCTCGCCGCGGTCGCCGCGGCCGCGCACCGCGTGGGCGCGACGTCGATCGTCGACAACACCTTCGCGTCGCCGGCCGTGTG
>CBDTZE010000496.1:0-1869 GCA_965364815.1 uncultured Nitriliruptoria bacterium
TGGCCAGGTACATCAACGACCTGCAGGTCGTGCTGACCCGCACGATGAACCCGACGCTCGGCACCGCCCCCTACCACCAGGCGACCCCGCTGAACCTGATCGACCTGACCCGCGAGGTCGCGTGATGCGTGCGTCCATCCGTCGCTTCGCCAAGGCTGCGTGAGGCTCCAGTAGGCTGTTGAGCGACTGCTCAAGGGGCTGGTGTGACGACCAGAGACAAGCTGCTGGACGCCACGATCGAGGTCGTCCGGCGCGACGGGATCGTTGCTGCGTCCGCCCGGCACATTGCCGCCGAGGCCGGCGTCAGCCAGGGGTCGGTCTTCTACCACTTCGATTCGGTGGAGAACCTGCTCGTCGAGGCTGCCACGGTCGGGGCGCGGGCCCGGGCAGAAACCTGGGCCGCCCGACTGGGGGACGTCACGGACCTCGGGGCGCTGGTCGACCTCGCCGAGGAACTGCACGCCCGCGAGGCCGCCGAAGGCAACGTTGGTGTCCTGGCCCAGTTCCTTGCCGGGGCGCAGTCCCACCCCGCCTTGGCGGTGGCCACGGGGCGGGCCCTCGAGGAATGGATCGACGTCGTCGAGCCGGTCGTCGCTCGCGTCTTTGCCGGAACCCCGCTCGAGGGGATGCTGGAGCCGCGAGCCCTGGCCGGCGTCGTGTCCGACGCCTTCATCGGCATCGAGTTGGCCGCCGCCACCCGATCTGAGGCCGAGGTCGCCGAGCGGTTCGCCCTGCTCCGCGACCTGGTCTCCCTGGTCGAGGTCGTGCTGGACCTCGGCCCCGTCGCCGCCAAAGCCCTGCGTCGACGTCTCAACCGCGGCCGCACCTGACGCAGGCATGCGGAACGCCCCGACCGTGGTCGGGGTGACGGATCAGCCGAGTCTTCGGTCGCGGTCTTCGGCGATCGCTCGGATCTGGGCCGAGGACGGGTTGATGAGGCGATCGCCGGTGAAGCGATTGACCCAGAGCGTGGTGCCATCGTCGCGGACGGTCACCTGCCAGCGGCCCTTGCGGGTGTGGTGGCTGCGGCACAGTGGGCGAAGATTCTGGAAGTCCGTCGGGCCGTCGTCGTCCCACGCAAGGACGTGGTCGATGTCGGCCTGTCGTGCGGGCCGGTTGCAGCCCGGTCGTGAGCATCGTGGGAAGAAGGCGAGGACCGCGTCGCGGAGCCAGTCGGGGGCGAACCGTTGCTGGCGGCCGACGCCGATGGCCTGGCCGTCGTTGGTCACGACGAGTCGGAAGCTGCACCCGGCTGCGTCGTCTGCGAGCCGGCGGGCAGTGGCGGCGGTGACCCGGAGTTCTCCGCCGATCAGGGTGGTCAGGATCCGGGCTGACCGGCGGTTGAGGTCCAGCAGGGTCTCGAGTTCCACGGTGGCGATCAGCTTGGGCCGAGCTTGTCCGCCGCCGGACGACGTGACGACCTTCACGAACGCCTCGGCCCGGGCGCCTGCGAGGGCGGTCTGGTTGTCCCACGTGATGCGCGGATCACCGTGCGGGTTGGCCTCCAACGATGGGAGGGTCGTGGCGGCGTCGAGTGTCTCCATGAACGCGGCGAAGTTGACGGCGCCGAGCCAGCCGCTGAACGAGCCGCCCATTCCGTCGAGCGACGGTTGGACGTGAAGGTGCTCGCCGCGTTCGGCACGGCGTTCCGCGTCGCGCAGCAGGTCGGCACGCAGGTCGTCCATCGCGGCCTGGAGGACGTCGAGCAGCACGGTCGGGTCCGCCTCGGCGAACTCGCTCATGGCGATGGCGAGCCGACCGTCGAGGATGTCACGCTGGTCCGGGGTGAGCCGGGTGGCGGCGCGGGTGATCGCCTGGACGAGGTGCCAGGACAGGCGCCCCGAGGCGAACGCCGCCCGTACGCGGGGC
>CBDTZE010000497.1:0-1856 GCA_965364815.1 uncultured Nitriliruptoria bacterium
GCCGTGGCCGCCGCCGGCTGGGACTCGTTGATCTTCGACACTGGGGAGTCGGCACTCCAACGCGTCCCCATGATGGACCCGGCGCGCGGGACCAAGGCCGCCGTCGGGGCGCTGCTGGACGCTTCGGACACGGCCGCCGAACTCCTCGAAGCATTGCGCGGGTGACCCAAGCTGCCGGGAACGCGGTGCGTCTAGGGTGCGTTTCACGCAGGCGACGACGTTGGAACGGAGCCAGTCATGGCTGAAGGCCAGAAGCAGCAGAGCGGCAAGGACAGCGAGCAGGCCGAGACGACCACGGGCGATGCCCAGGTCGAGGAGGCGCAGGCTGCGGCCGCAGAGGCCAAGGACATGCTCGACGACGTCGACGATCTGCTCGACGAGATCGACGACGTCCTCGAGGAGAATGCCGAGGAGTTCGTGAAGAACTACGTCCAGAAGGGTGGCCAGTGACCTTGGCTTCGAACATGGCGAATGGTGGCCTGCCGGGCCCACTCGGCCCCTACTCGGGAGATGCGTCGTCGTCCTTCATCGACGCACTGCGGCGCAGCGCCCCGGATGCCGTCCCGCCCATCATGCAGGGCCGGATGCCGGCCGACCTCGAGGCACAGGTGCCCCACGGCACCACGGTGCTGTCGCTGACCTATCCCGGCGGCGTGATCCTGGCTGGTGACCGCCGCGCCACCGCCGGCAACATCATCGCTCGCCGGGACATGCGCAAGGTCTTCCCGGCCGACCACTTCTCCGCCGTCGCGATCTCCGGCTCCGCCGGCCCCGCCATGGAGATGGCGCGCGTGTTCGCCACGGAGTTGGAGCACTACGAGAAGGTCGAGGGCGTCCACCTCTCCCTGGAGGGCAAGGCCAACAAGCTCGCCTTCATGGTTCGTCAGCACCTCCCGATGGCGATGCAGGGCCTGGTCGTCGTGCCGCTGTTCGCGGGCTTCGACCGTCGCCTCGGCCAGGGCGCGATCTTCGAGTACGACCCCGCGGGCGGGAAGTACCGCTCCGCCGACCTGTCGGCGACCGGGTCCGGCGGCATGTTCGCCAAGACCGCCCTCAAGCGTGGCTACAGCGATGTGCAGGACCTCGCCAGTGCCGCGGCGCTGGCGATCCGGGCGCTCTTCGACGCAGCAGAGAACGACTCCGCGACCAGCGGCCCGGACAAGCTGCGCCAACTGTTCCCGATCGTCTCGATCATGGACGCCGACGGCTACCGAGAACTCACGGATGCCGAGGTCGAAGCCATCGTCGACACCACCCTCGCCGGTTACACCGGCTGACCCAGCCACTCCCGACGCCCCAGCGCGACCCGAAGGCATGAGCAATGGCCGGAGCATTCCCGTACGTCTCACCCGAACAGGTGATGAAGGACCGGGCCGAGTACGCCCGCAAGGGCATCGCACGCGGCCGGGCACTCGTTGCCATGGAGTACGCCGACGGCGTGGTCTTCGTGGGGGAGAACCCCTCGAAGTCCCTGCACAAGACCTCGGAGATCTACGACCGCATCGGCTTCGCTGCCGTCGGCAAGTACAACGAGTTCGAGTCGCTCCGCGTCGCCGGGATCCGGCTGGCCGACGTCAAGGGCTACCAGTACGGCCGTGAGGACGTGATGGCCAAGGCCCTCGCCAACGCTTACTCGCAGTCGCTGGGATCGATCTTCATGGAGGGCCAGAAGCCCTACGAGGTCGAACTCCTCATCGCCGAGGTCATCGACCTCCCCGAGCCCACGATCGAGCTGTTCCACATCCTCTACGACGGCTCGATCGTCGACGAGCACCAGTTCGTCGCCATCGGTGGCGAAGCGGAGGCCCTGGCCACGAAGCTCGGCGAGACGTGGAGCGCCGACCTCGACCTGGCCG
>CBDTZE010000498.1:0-1845 GCA_965364815.1 uncultured Nitriliruptoria bacterium
GCAGGACTCGGCCAGCGTCGCGACGAGACCACCGGAGGAGACGTCGTGGCTGGAACGCAGCAGGCCGTCGGTGGCGCAGGACTGCAGCACACCGGCGAGGCGCATTTCGAGGTCGAGGTCGACCTTGGCCAGCACGCCACCGAACTCGGCGCCCAGGAAGCGCTGGAGCTCGGATGCGGCCAGCCCGTCGGCCAGGGCGGCACCGAAGCCCAGGACCACGTCACCCTCGGCCTTGAAGTGCGAAGAGACGGCGTGGGCCGCGTCCTGCAGGACACCCAGCACGCCGATGACGGGCGTGGGGTGGATGGCCTCACCCTTGGTCTCGTTGTAGAGGCTGACGTTGCCGCCCGTGATCGGCACGTCCAGCGGGCCGCACGCGGCGCCGATGCCGCGGATGGATTCCGCGAGCTGCCACATGATCTCGGGGCGTTCCGGGTTGCCGAAGTTGAGGCAGTTGGTGGTGCCCAGCGGCTTCGCGCCAACGGTGGCGACGTTGCGGTACGACTCGGCGACGACGCGCTTGGCACCCTCGAACGGGTCGAGCTCGCACCACAGGCCGTTGCCGTCGGTGGAGCAGGCCACGGCCTTCTTCGAGTTGGGCAGACGCACGACGCCGGCGTCGGCCATGCCCGGTCCGAAGACCGTGCCACCGAGGACCAGGTGGTCGTACTGCTCCCAGATCCACGCACGTGACGCGAGGTTGGTGGAGCCCAGGAAGTCGAGGACGAACGTCGCAACGTCACCGGGAAGCTGCAGCGACTCGGCGTCGACCTTGGCGAAGTCGTCGAGCCAGGCCGGGCGCGTCATCGGACGGTCGTAGGTCGGACCCTCGTCGGCCAGCGAGCGGGCCGGGCAGTCCGCGATGAGCTCGCCGTCTCGGTAGAGCGTCAGGTTCTCACCGGCGACAACCTCGCCGCAGACGGACGCGGGGACGCCCCACTTGGCGGCCAGCGCCAGGACCTCGTCGACGTTCTCGGGGCCGACCAGCGCCATCATGCGTTCCTGCGACTCTGAGCACAGGATCTCCCACGACTCCATCGAGGGCTCGCGCAGGTGGATCTTGTCGAGGTCGACGCGCATCCCCATCGACGCGGACGACGCAAGCTCCGAGGACGAGCACGCGATGCCGGCGGCGCCCATGTCCTGGATGCCGCGGACGAGGTCGCGTTCGTACAGCTCCAGGCAGCACTCGATGAGGAGCTTCTCGGCGAACGGGTCACCGACCTGGACGTTGGGGCGCTTGTCCTCCAGGCCCTCGTCGAACTCCTGCGAGGCCAGGACGGACGCGCCGCCGATGCCGTCGCGCCCCGTCGCGGAGCCCAGCAGGATCGCGATGTCGCCGACGTTCTCTGCCTTGGCCAACTGCAGGCGCGCCCGGTCCATCACGCCGATGGCCAGCACGTTCACCAGCGGGTTGCCGGCGTAGCAGTCGTCGAACTCGACCTCGCCGCCGATGTTGGGCACCCCGACGCAGTTGCCGTAGCCGGAGATGCCGCGGACGACACCGTCGATCAGGCGACGCTGGAGCTTGCCGTCGGGCCCGTCGGGGCGGCCGAACCGCAGCGGGTTCATCACGGCGATGGGGCGGGCGCCCATGGTGAAGATGTCGCGCAGGATGCCGCCGACGCCAGTCGCGGCGCCCTGGTACGGCTCGACGAAGGACGGGTGGTTGTGCGACTCGATCTTGAACGTGACGGCGATGCCGTCACCGACGTCGACCACACCAGCGTTCTCGCCCGGGCCGACCAGCACCTGGGGACCTTCGGTGGGCAGGTTCTTGAGGTGGACCTTGGAGGACTTGTAGGAGCAGTGCTCGGACCACATGACCGAGTACATCCCCAGCTC
>CBDTZE010000499.1:0-1839 GCA_965364815.1 uncultured Nitriliruptoria bacterium
CAAGCTCAAGGCGACGAAGACCAACACCCAGTTCCTTGCCATGATCGCCAAGTCGACACTCTGATCTGACGATCCTTGTCGGGTTGCCGACCTGCGTCAGGACGTCGTTGCCCCGGGGCGTGAGCTGCCGGCGGGGCGCCGGGCTTCACGGCGCTGCTCGGACAAGGCCGTCCAAGCGCCCGTGGACCACAGCGCCCAGGCGATGAACACGGGCTGGAAGAAGAGCCGGGCCAGGCGCGCGGAGTCGGTGTTCAACCCGAAGCTGTCCGTGTGCTCCACGTACTGGGCGATGTTGCCGGGGAAGATCGCGACGAAGAAGGCGGCAACGACCAAGCCGACCAGCACCTTGCGCGAGGCCAAGGCGAGGAGGGCAGCCGCGAGCGCCAACTCCACCACGCCGGACGCGACGACCACGAAGCCGGTGTCCAGTGGGAACCAGGACGGAACCTGCGCCTCGAAGGCGTCCCTGGCGAAGGTCAGGTGGGCGGTGCCCGTGAAAGCGAGCAGGAGGCCCAGTGCCCAACGGGCGACGGTCTGGGTGCGGCTGGTCGAGATGGTCGATTTCATGGCTGAACTCCAGGACGGCCGTCCCGACGCAGGCGTGATCCGTCGGGGCACCGGCAACGTGCCCAGTCCCCCGACGGCGAGTCCACGCACGGCACAGAGCGCAGCGTTCGTCAGTTCCGGACCTGGTCGGATTTTGCTGGCTGCGCAGTGGTGAAGTCCGGCGCATGGTCGGCGACGGCGTCGGGCAGGTGCACGCGGAAGGACGCCCCGCCGCCCCGACGCTCGGTGACCCAGGCGCGGCCGCCATGGAGTTCCGCGAACTGCGCCACCAGGGACAGGCCGATGCCGGTGCCCGGCGCGTGTTCGTGCCGGTCGGGGCCCTGCTCGAACGGCAGGAAGATGCTTTCGCGGAATGCCTCGGGGATCCCCGGACCGTCGTCCTCGACGAAGAGGTGGACGTCCTGGCCACGGGCCTCGACGCGCAGCCAGATCGTGGCGTCGGGGCCGGCGTGCTTGAAGGAGTTGCTGAGCAGGTTCTCGACGATCCGTTCGATCATCGGCGGGTCGACCGATGCGAAGACGGGCGGGGTGTCGAGGATGATGCGTTCGCCGACGCCCTCTCGAGTGCGGGCCACGCGGTCGATGAGTTCGCTGAGTTCGACGGACCGACGGCCGGGTTCGAGCACGCTGCGGCGCATGCGGTCGAGGTCGAGCAGGTCGGAGAGCAGAGCGTCGAGGTGGCGGGCGTTGGACGACAGACGACCGATCAGCAGGTCGATCTGCCCGTCATCCATGCGGCTGCGGGACCGCTCCAATGTCTCGGAGAAGCCGAGCACGGATGCCAGCGGCGTCCGCAGTTCGTGAGAAACGGCGGCGAGGAAGTTGTCACGGATCTCGTCGACGTGACGGAGTTGCGCGGCGACCTGCTGTTCCTTGGCGAGGGTCTCCTCCAAGGCCGCCCGTGCCCGCCGCGCCGCCGTCACGTCGCGTCCGATCCCGTCGATGGCGGTCACTTGCCCGGCGTCATCGTGGACGGGGGAGCGACGGACCTCGACCCAGACGATGCGTCCGTCGGCGTGGCGCAGCGGGATGCGTTCACTGGCGACGGCCTTGACCGAGGCGAGCCCGTCAGGGTTCTCCTGGCGCAGCAGGTCGACATCCACGATGCCCTGCCAGCCGCCGGGCCTGTCCTCCAACTCTTCGAGTGACATCCCAAGCATGTCCACCACGCTGGCGCTGACGTAGGCGATGTGGGTCTGGGGGAACAGTTCGATGCGGAACACGAGATCCTGGGCGTTGTCCGCCATCCGCCAGAAGCGCTCCTGCTCGTTG
>CBDTZE010000500.1:0-1833 GCA_965364815.1 uncultured Nitriliruptoria bacterium
ACGGATAGGCGTCGGGAACGAACCGGTAGAAGACACCGTCTCCCTCGTCCTCGGTGAGGAACAGGTGACCGTTGTCCGGGTCGACGGCCACGCCCTCGTGCTTGAACAGGCCCAGCGCGTCCAGGCGCGTGCCCTCCCCGGGCTGGAAGGGATCGCACTCGAAGGACGACCCCAGCGCCCACGTGCCACCGGGGAACATCTGCTCGATCTGGGGTTCCTCGCAGGAGATCCACGTCCCCCACGGGGTGGTGCCGCCCGCGCAGTTGCCGTCCGTCCCGGTCAGGATGGAGAACGCATCGACGACGTTGCCGTCGGCGTCGAACTGCAACGACGAGCAACCGCCGGTCTGGAAGTCGGCGGGGACACCCAACGTCGCGCGCAGCACGGAGGAACGAGGCACCTCGGAGTTGCAGGCGAGGACCCAGCCGCCGTCCTCGGTCGGGAAGGTCGCCGTCCCGTCCGGGAAGGGCGGCCAGACGAAGTCGAGGGTGTTCTGGTGCACGGCACCGACAGGCTGTCCACTGATCGCGACAACCCGGGCGGTGAAGCCCTCGGGCAACAGGACCCCGGCGAGGTTCGACGCAGCCAGGGGCCCGTAGGGACCGGGCCCCGGGACCGCCGGGGCGGCCAGGGCCGCCTGCCAGAAGCCTGGCCCGAAGCCGACGGCGGCACCTGCCGCCGCACTGGTTCGAAGAAAGCGCCTGCGATCCACGTTCACCCCATCTTGTCCCGGCCTCCGACCTTACGCGAGCAGGAGTGGGCGACCTCGACGGCGAAGACGACAGCAGAGCAGGAGTGATGTATGCGATTTCACCGTTCGGCCGCACTGGCCATCGCACTCGCGACGACCGTGGCCGCTGCGCCTTCCTCGTCGCCCACTCCCGCCCCGTCCGGTCTCGGCGTCTTCGACGACGAGGAGGCCGAGTGCTCCGGGTTGGTCTTCGCCGGGCTGGTCACCAACCCGATGGACATCGATGCCAACCCGCTCGACGACGAGGTCGTCAAGCTCCGCATCCGGGTGCTGCTGCAAGGCAATGTCGACGCCGGCACGGCCAAGCGCCTGCTGGCCCCGGCCATGGAGCTCTATGAACGACACGGCCTCCCGTTGCGGATCAGCTTCGGACGCATGGGCGGCTCCCCCACCGGCGACGTCGACGCAAACGAACTCATCGCCGCGACCCGCGCCGCCGTCGGTGGGGCGACCCCGCCCGGGGTCGACGCGGTGCTCACACTGACCACGAAGAACCTGACCAGCGGGGCGCTGGGATCCTCCGTTGCAGGCAAGGTCGACTGTGTCGGTGGGTACGCCGATCCGACACGGTCGTTCGGCGTGGGCGAGGTCCACCTCGACGACCTGCCCGACATGGAGAACCCGAACCACATCGGGTTCGTCAACCCGGCGAAGACCTCCATCATCTTCGCCCACGAACTCTTCCACCTCTTCGGCGCACACCACCACTTCGCCAACTGCGCGGAGTCGAACGTCGCGTCTGCAGACGCCGTGCTGGGCATCTGTTCGTTGATGATCAACGACATCGGCCTGGCGTCGTTCGAGACGTCGACGGCGAACGACCGCATCGCCCGCGGCCACGTCGCCAACTACCGCGACCGCCACTGACCCTCGCGTCAGGTGCGGGGAGTCAGGAACGCGACGGGGACCGTGACCGCGGTGTGGTCACGGTGCAGGCTGGCGATCCGCCGGCCCGGCTGGACCGCGACCTTCGGGTCGGTCAGCACCTCGCCCAGGACGGCCTTGGTCGCGTCGAGGTCCTTCACGACGAACGCCAGGCCCCAGAAGATGCTGGGACCGTCTCCCTCGGCCTCCGGGCGCGA
>CBDTZE010000501.1:0-1810 GCA_965364815.1 uncultured Nitriliruptoria bacterium
GGGTCATGACCATGTCGGAGCTGTAGATGTCGGCGCCGTGGGTCTTCTCCGACAGCCCGAACGCGAAGATCTCGCCGTCCCGGAGGAACTGGGCGGCGCGCTGCTTGGCGTCCTCGTTGGGGCTCATCCAGATCGGGCCGAGGCCGAGGATCGAGACCTGCCACGTGTACCAGTAGGCCAGGCCGTAGAAGCCGAGGATCTCGTTGACGGCGTCGATGCGCGTGGTGTCCCAACGCGCCCCGTCCTGGCCGTACTTCTCCGGCGTGAGGAACTTCGCGAACAGCCCGAGGTCGCGCTGGGCATCCAGGAAGTCCTGGTACCAGACACGCTCGTGGTCATCGGCCTTGAGTTGCTGCTTGCCCTTGGCCTCGAAGAATTCGATCAGACCGAGGACGATCTCACGCGAGTCGTCGTCGAGGTGCGACCAGTCGGTCTGCTTCGGGTGGAACAGGATCATCGGGCGCTCACAGGCTGGGGTCAGGGCAGCCTAGGAACGCACCCCGCCCTCACTGGTAACTGATGAAGTCCGGGATCGGTCGGATCTCGGCCAGCAGTTCCTCGGGCGCGAACATCGAGCGGTCCTCGTCGTAGAACAGCTTGAAGCCGTTCCACCAGCGTCCGGTCGAGTCGCTGACGTGGCGGTACGTGTCCTTCTTCTGCTGTTGGCTGCCGTGGCCGTCCATGTGGAACAGGACGGCAAGTTCCGGCGGGCTCCCGATGGTGTGCTTCTGCTCCACCATGCGGTTCTGGAACTGGTGCACGACCAGCAACTTCTGCGGCAGGTCGTGCTTGCGGACCAGGTCGACGAGGTAGTCCGCGACGGCGTTGACCTCGTCGGCGTGGACCTCGCCGACGCTCTTGCCCGGCACCTCTCCCTCGTCCATGCGCCACTCGGGGTCGAGGGCGAGACCGACGTCCGGTTGGGACAGGAACTGCTCGTACCGCTTGGCGTCCGTGAGGAAGTCGGTGCGCCCGGTCTGGATGTCCAGCAGCAGGTAGACCCCATGGCGGCGGGCCGCGTCCAGCCACGGCTGGATCTTCTCCGGGGATGACGGGTTGCTGTAGTCGCCGTCGCCACCGGGGCCGGCCGTCGCCACGCTCACGATCAGTTCGAACGTGGGCAGGATGGCGCGGCCGCCGGCTTCGTAGGGCTTGGCCTGGCGCCAGAGCCGTTCGTAGGCCTCGTCCGGGGGCTGTTCGCCGAGCACACCCATCGACCTCGCCGTGTGGTTGCCGTAGAAGGCGACCATGCGGTTGCGCGGGAAGAGCGTGAAGCCGCCGCGAGGCAACTCGCTGCCATGCAGGACACCGCCGAGTTGCCAGTCTGCGTTGGCGGTGATGGCGCGAGTCCCGCCCAGCAGGATCACGGACGTGAGAGGGGCAGAGTTGCGGTCGACCAGCGTTCTCAGGTGACGCGCGACGTCGAGCGGTTCACGCAGGTCGCGGCCGTCGACCAACAGCAGGCTGGCTCCGACGGAAGCCACGGCCGCCCCGGCAGCCAACGCATCGGGGAAGGCGTGCCCGGTCGCCAGCCAGACCTCGGAGGTCCCCATGCCTCGGCGCTGGGCCTCCTGTTGCACGGCGATCCCGGTCGCGTACCGATCGTCACCCGCGATCCGACGGACCGTTCCCGCGAGGCGGTCGACCTCGGCAGCCACGCCGTCCGAGACCACCACGCGGCCACCGACCACCAGCACCTGTGCGGGGTTGTTGTCGGCCAGCCAGGAACGGGTTGGCGCCGGCAGTGTGTCGGGCTCGGTCAGCAGCAGCGGCCAGCCGAGGTGGGCCGCCAGGGGCGCTGCGCCGAGGG
>CBDTZE010000502.1:0-1802 GCA_965364815.1 uncultured Nitriliruptoria bacterium
CAGCGCCCCGTTCTTGTCGTCCAGCACCAGGGTGCGGATCGGCCAGGGGATCGTCATGCCGGCTGCCTCGACCGCGGTCTTGCAGTTGGAGCGGACGCGGCTGGACACCTCGGCGACCTCGGCCGGTCCGGGGCGTGACCAGAACCGGACGGTGAAGTTCACGCCGGAGTCACCGAGCTCGGTCAGCAGCACCACGGCGGCGGGTTCCGACATCACCCCGTCGGTGGCCTCGGTCGCCTGCAGGAGGATGTCGAACGCGGCCTGGTGGTCGTTGCGGTAGTCGATCCCGATCCCGATGTCGCTGCGTCGCTTGCCGGCCCGCGTCAGGTTCGTCAGCGGCGTCCGGTAGACGTCGGCGTTGGGGATCAGGACCATCTCGCCGCCCGTGGTCCGCAGGTGCGTGACGCGCAGGTCGAGCTTGGTGACGATGCCTTCGTAGCCGGCGGACTCGATGACCTCGCCGGCGACGAACGGCTTGTTGACGCTCAGCAGCACGCCGGAGACGAGGTTCTCCAGGATGTTCTGCAGCGCAAAGGCCAGGGCCAGACCGGCGACACCGAGGCCGGCAAGGCCCGCCCCGACGTCGATCCCGCCGACGGCCATCGCCAGCAGCAGGAAGATCAGGATCGTGATCGCGTTGAC
Organism: uncultured Nitriliruptoria bacterium; assembly: GCA_965364815.1. Lineage (GTDB taxonomy): Bacteria > Actinomycetota > Nitriliruptoria > Nitriliruptorales > Nitriliruptoraceae > CBDTZE01. Next base: position 643 of record CBDTZE010000502.1, read on the forward strand.
GATCCGGGCGACCAGGTGGCTGACGACCGCGTCGGCCTTGGAACGCCCGAGGGCCCGTTCGACCTGCTTGCTCACGAACCGTGCGACGAAGACCCCGACGACGAACAGCATGACGCCGGCGATCAGCAGGGGCAGGTTCTGGATGAAGCTCTCGACGAGGTCCCGGACGGTGTTCACGACGAGGTTGGCCGTCTCCTCAGGATCCAACGGCGCGTCGGTCGGCGACGAGGAGGGGGTCGGAGAGAAGGCCATGCTCGGTCCGGGCGCGGGGGAACCCACGACGCTAGACGGTCGGACGCGTCACGAACTCGTCGCGGCCGTCGCGGCGGGCGTGGCGACCAGGAAGACCCGGGTGAACGGGAACAGGGCCGACCCGTCGCGTTCGATCGGGTAGTCGTCGGCGAGGTGTTCGGAGAGTGCGGCCTCGAAGGCCTTGCCGTCCGGGGTGTCCTCGCCGAGTTCGGCGAGGACAGGCCGCAGGGTGGAGCCGCGCATCCACGCCAGGACCGGGTGTCGAGCGTCCGCCGGGGCGGGCAGGCGTTGCACGTAGGTCGTGCTCCAGACGTCGAGGTGATCCGCGTGTGGCGACAGGATCCGGTGGTAGTCCCGTGCCTGTCGGACGGGGTTGGGCCGAACGATCGGCTGGAGCCGTTCCGTCCAGGGCCCGTCGCGAACGACGCGGGCCAGCGACTGGTGGCTGGGCTCGTCGTGGTTGCGCGGCATCTGGACCGCGAAGGCGCCGCCCGGACGGACCAGCGAGAGCAGCCGAGGCAGCAACGTCTCGTGATGGTCCAGCCAGTGCAGCGCCGAGTTCGAGAACAACACGTCGACGGCGTCCGTCGCAACCCACGTGGCCACATCGGCCTCGACGACGGTGATCCGGGGGCCGGCGACGGACTCGATGGCACGGGCCAGCATGGAGGCGTCGTTGTCGACCAGCGTCAGCCGCGCCCGCGGGAAGCGGTCGTGCAACAGGCTGCTGAGCTGCCCGGGTCCGGCGCCGAGGTCGACGACGTGCTGCACCTCCTCGGGCGGCAGCGGGATGCGCTCGACGAGGTCGAGGGCGGGGCGCAGCCGCGGCCCGGCGAACGCCAGGTACGTGTCCGGATCCCAGACCATTGGCTCGTGCTCCCCGTTCCGTGCTGGACCAGCATGCCACG
>CBDTZE010000503.1:0-1801 GCA_965364815.1 uncultured Nitriliruptoria bacterium
GCCCACAACCTCGACCACCCGTTCGTCGCGCAGGCGCCTCCCGGATCCACGCCGTCGTCGAACGCCCTGCAGGGTGCCGGCGACTGGCGCATGGTCGCGTCGATCCCGACGGGCAACCCGCACACCGACCTCGACTTCTTCACCCAGGACGGCAACCGCTTCGTGTCCGTCGGCACGCTGGCAGCCGGCGCGAACGGCGGCGGCCAGACGATCGTGCAGTTGACCGAGGGCGACCAACTGGCACCGAAGCTCGTCTCCGGCCACGGCTCGGCTGCCTGCCTCGTCGTGACCTCCGGCGCGACCGGACTCCAGCACGACGTCGAGGCCACGCCCAAGGGCGACGTGCTGTTCAACACCGCCTACCCGAACGCCGACCGTCGGGACGCGCAACTCCTCCTTGACTCCACGGACCAGAATCAGCGCTGCCACGACAACGGATCCTTCCTGGGAGCCACGTCGGCCCCGGACGGCGGCATCGAGATCATCGACATCACGGACGTGACCAACCCCTCCGAGATCGCCCTCATCTCGATCTGGCAGGACACCCACACCCTGAACGTCGACCCCAAGCGTCCGCACATCGCCGTGTCCGCCGGGCAGGACAACGTCACGATCTCGCAGCGCCCCGAGGCGGACAAGCCCGGCAGCGAGGCATCGATCGACGGCCTGCACTTCGTCGACCTGTCCTCATGCATGGACTTCCCGGCCGGCACGACGATCGCGGAGAAGCGCGAGGCCTGCCGCCCCGAGGTCTATCGCTGGCGCTACCCCAGCCCGGACTGGGCCCGCGGCACCTGGGACGACGACGTCAACCAGGCCTGCCACGAGATGGAGTTCTACCCGGACGACACCATCACCTGCGCCGGCATCAACGGCACCTTCGTCGCCGACGTGTCGGGCATGTTCGACGACATGGGGACACCGAACGACTTCTCCGACGACACGATCATCGGCGACCCCCTCCCCTGCCCGGTGCGCGCCTCGACCTCGCTGATCACGCCGACCGGCGCCCCGATCGTCGACTGCGCCGTCGCCGAGGACGGCTCCTCCATGGACGCGCCCTGGTGGGTGGCGCAGGGCGAACCCGGGATCGACGGGATCGAGTTGGTCGGGTTCGTGAACCACGCCGGTGGCCTGAAGGTGCTGGGCGGCGCCGTACCCCCGTTCACCGCCGACGACGACGTCTTCGCAGCGCACGAGGCCGAGCTCACGCACTCCGGCAAGTTCCTGCTGGTGTCGGACGAGTCCGGCGGGGCGTCCGTTCCGCCGTTCGCCTCCTGCGGCGTCCCGAACGCGCAGAACCCGTCCGGCAACGGCGGCATGCATGCCTTCGCGGTGGACCGCCTCTTCACCGAGTACCCCGAGGGCGGCGACTACGCGGCCCGCAAGGCGCTGGTCGACGAGGTGTACGCCAAGGACCCCAGCGGCGGCCTCGCCGTCTTCCGGGCCGAGGTCCGGATCCCGACCCCCGGTGCCTTCTGCACCGCCCACGTGTTCCAGCAGATCCCGGGCCAGAACCGGATCTTCATGGCTTGGTACACCCAGGGCACGCAGGTCGTGGACTACATCGAGCACGAGGACGGGACCTTCGAGTGGGTGCCCGTCACCCACTTCATCCCGGAGAACGCGATCGAGTGGACCTCCCAGGTCTTCGACTTCGTCGAGAACGAGGACGGCTCGTTCACGTACTGGGGCGTCGCCGGTGACTTCGGCCGTGCCTCGATCGACGTGTACGAGGTGACGCTCCCCGCACCGGCCCAGATGACCGGCACGTTCGAGCCCGTGGCTCCCGAACCGGCGC
>CBDTZE010000504.1:0-1784 GCA_965364815.1 uncultured Nitriliruptoria bacterium
GAGGCCTACCGCCACGAGCACCCCGAACTGGCCAGCGAGTTCCGCCGTCGCATGGCGGGGGAGCTTCCCCACGACTGGCGCGACGCGCTGCCGACGCTGGAGGGCAAGAAGGCCACGCGTCAGCACTCCGGTGCGGTCATCAACGCCGTTGCGGACACGCTTCCGGAGCTGTTCGGTGGGTCGGCAGACCTCGCCGGCTCCAACAACACCGACATCAAGGACGGCGGCGTCTTCTCCGCCGCTGACCCGCTCGGTCGCAACATCCGCTTCGGCGTGCGTGAGCACGCCATGGGCTCCATCGCCAACGGCATGGTCCTGCACGGCGGGGTCATCCCGTACGTCGCGACCTTCCTGGTCTTCACCGACTACTGCCGCCCCGCGATCCGCCTGTCGGCCATGATGAAGCTCAAGGTCGTCTGGGTCATGACGCACGACTCCATCGGCCTCGGCGAGGACGGCCCGACCCACCAGCCGATCGAGCACGTGGCTTCGCTGCGTGCCATCCCGGGCCTGCAGGTCTTCCGCCCGGCCGACGGCCACGAGGTCATCGGTGCGTGGCGCTCCGCCATGGAGCACGAGGGCCCGACGGTCATCGCCCTGACCCGTCAGGGTGTGCCGGATCTGGGTGGCGACATCGAGGCCACGGCGACCAAGGGCGGCTACGTGCTGCGCGACGTCGAGGACCCGATGGTCGTCCTCATCGGCACCGGGTCGGAGACCTCCCTGGCCGTCGAGGCAGCCGAGCAGTTGGCCGACGACGGCATCCGGGCCCGCGTGGTGTCGCTGCCGTCCTGGGAGCGCTTCCTGGCGCTGCCGGCAGACGAGCGCGCCGCGGTCCTGCCCGTGGGCGTCCCGCGCGTCTCGTGCGAGGCCGGGACGACCTTCGGTTGGGAGCGCATCGTCGGTGATGGCACCGCGATCGGGATCGACCACTTCGGTGCCTCGGCCCCCGCGGAGATCCTCTACAAGGAGTTCGGTGTCACTTCCGACGCCATCGTCGCGGCCGCTCGGGATCTGATCCTGCGCTGAGGCGCTGCGCCTCCTTCGACTTCGGGTGGGGCGCGCCGCGGTTCGCCGCATGCAGGGCGCGGGGGAGGTTGGCCTCTTCCGCTGCCCTGGCTCGGCGGATGAACCAGATCGCCAGCAGCCCGGTTGCCACGGCGCTGATGCCGGCGGCGGCCAGGATCAGACCGATCTCCTTGTTGCCGAACTGGACGAACGAGACCGCCGGCCCGACCAGCCACGCCCAGGACCAGAACGTGACCTGGCGCCGCGCCGTCATGACGGCCAACTGCGCCTCGACCTCGTCGTCCAGAGGCGTGCCCTTGCTGACGGCGCGAGAGATCCGGCGCCGGTCACCCAGCGGGAGGTCGTTCCAGGCGCGACGGAACGCCTCGGGGTCGTCAAGGATCCTGCGGCGGGACATGGCGCACGGCCTTCGGGTCAGCGGGCCGCCCAGCGTACGGTCGCGGCTCCCTCTGCATCCTCGGAGCGACCATGAGCGTCGTCAAGATCAACGTCCTGAACGTCCCCGCTGAGCGCGCTGCCGTGCTCGAGGAGCGCTTCGCGAAGCGCGCCGGTGAGGTCGACAAGCAGCCCGGATTCGAGGGCTTCGAACTGCTCCGACCGTCCGAGCCGGGTCAGCCGTACTACGTCTACACCCGGTGGGCCTCGGAAGAGGCCTTCGAGGCATGGACGTCCAGCCAGGACTTCGGCAAGGGCCACGCGCAGGCCCAGGGCGAAGGCGCCAAGCGCCCCGACGGCCCAGCCGCGACCGGCTCGAA
>CBDTZE010000505.1:0-1779 GCA_965364815.1 uncultured Nitriliruptoria bacterium
CCAGGCCGCCGACCCGGCGATCATCGCGCAGTTGGGCGTCAGCAAGGTCATCACCCTGACCTCGACCTACGACCACCGCGTCGTGCAAGGCGCAGAGTCCGGCCGCTTCCTCGACCGCGTCCACAAGCTGCTCATCGGCGACGACGGATTCTACGACGAGGTCTTCCGTTCGCTGGGCCTGCCCTACGAGCCCGCCCGCTGGCGCACCGACGTGTCGCCCATGGACATCGAGTCCCGGCTCGAAAAGCAGATGCGCGTTCACCAGCTCGCGAACATGTATCGAGTTCGCGGTCACCTCATCGCCGACCTCGACCCGCTGCGCCAGTCCGACGTGCACATGCACCCGGAGCTCGACCCGACCTACTACGGCCTGTCCATCTGGGACCTCGACCGTGAGTTCAAGTTCGACGGGCACAACGGCACGGAGACGCTGAAGCTCGGCTCCATCCTGGGCCGTCTGCGTGACGCCTACTGCCGCACCCTGGGCATCGAGTACATGCACATCCAGGACCCGGACCAGAAGCGCTGGATCCAGGAGCAGGTCGAGGGCGCCTCCGACGAACTCGACCCGGACGACCAGACCTGGATCCTCACGCGGCTCAACGCCGCCGAGGCCTTCGAGGGCTTCCTGCACACCAAGTACGTGGGCCAGAAGCGCTTCGGCCTGGAGGGCGGCGAGTCGCTGATCCCGATGCTCGACGCCGTCATGGAGGCGGCCGCCGACGACCAGATCTCCGACGTCGTGCTGGGCATGGCCCACCGCGGCCGGCTGAACGTCCTGACGAACATCTTCGGCAAGGAGTTCGGCAAGGTCTTCAGCGAGTTCGAGGGAGACATCGACGAGGACACCGTCCAGGGTTCCGGCGACGTCAAGTACCACCTCGGCACGCGCAGCAAGTACGAGGCCCGCTCGGGCAACGTCACCACGCTGCACATGCCGCCGAACCCGTCGCACCTCGAAGCCGTCAACCCGGTCGTCGAGGGCATGGCCCGCGCGATGCAGGACCACTACGACCTGCGCGGCGAGTCCTTCCCGACGCTCCCCGTGCTCCTGCACGGTGACTCGGCCTTCGCCGGCCAGGGTGTCGTCGCGGAGACGCTCAACCTGTCGCAGCTCCCGGGCTACCGCACCGGCGGAACCGTCCACATCGTGATCAACAACCAGGTCGGCTTCACCACCGCCCCGGAGTCGGCGCGTTCCAGCTTCTACTCGACCGACGTCGCCAAGATGATCCAGGCACCGATCATCCACGTCAACGGCGACGACCCAGAGGCCTGCGTGCGTGCTGCTCGCATGGCCTTCGAGTACCGCCAGAAGTTCAGCCGGGACGTCGTCATCGACATGATCTGCTTCCGCAAGCACGGCCACAACGAGGCCGACGACCCGTCGTTCACGCAGCCGGTCATGTACGCGCTGATCGACAAGCACCGCTCCGTCCGCAAGATCTACACCGAGCAGTTGGTCAAGCGCGGCGACATCTCCCTGGACCAAGCCGAGGAGTTCCTCAAGGACTTCGAGTCCCGTCTGTCCAGCGCCTTCCAGGAGACCAAGGAAGCGAAGCCGCCGACCCAGCCCCGGGCCATCCGCCCGATGGAGGGCTCGACGGTGCTGCCCCACGTCAACACCGGTGTGTCGCGCGACAAGCTCGACAAGGTCGCGGAGACCATCTTCGGCCGGCCCGACGACTTCCAGCCGCACCCCAAGCTGGAGCGCATCTTCAAGCGCAACGCCGACCGGTACCGCGACGAGGGCATGGTCGACTGGGCCATCGGCGAGCA
>CBDTZE010000506.1:0-1753 GCA_965364815.1 uncultured Nitriliruptoria bacterium
CGTCCTCGCTGGGCGACTGGATCGGCTTCTTCGCCATCCTGGCCCTGACCGAGCGCGTGCTGGGCGGCGATCGCGAGGCCGCCTTCGGTGTCGCCGGCGTGCTCATGGCACGCGTGCTCCCGGCCCTGCTGCTGGGCACCGTCGCCGGCGTCCTGACCGATCGGTGGGACCGCAAGAAGGTCATGATCGCGACGGACATCGGTCGCGGCCTGGTGATGTTCCTCCTGGCGTTCTCGACCGACCTGTTCCAACTCTTCGTCCTGACCTTCGTCATTGAGATGATGAGCGCGCTGTTCATCCCGGCCAAGGACGCCACGGTTCCGACCGTGGTCGAACGCGAGAACCTCACCACCGCGAACCAGATGTCCCTGGTCGCGACCTACGGCACGTTCCCCGTCGGGTCGTTCCTGTTCGCGGGCTTGGCTGGCCTTGGCGCGTGGATCGGCGGCGACGGTTGGCTGGGGGATCGGCCGGCTGTGCTGGCCATCTGGCTCAACGCCGCGACCTTCTTCGTCTCCGCCTGGTTCATCACCCGCGTCGACATCCCGCCGCGCCCCGCCGGCCGCAGGACCACGACGAGCGACGGCGACAGCCCCTCGGCCTTCAAGGAACTCACCGAGGGCTACCGCTTCATCGCCGGCGAACCGCTGGTCCGCGCCCTGATCGGCGGCATCGTCACGGCCATGTTGGCGGCCGGCGTCGTCATGGGCGTCGGGCCGTTCTTCGCCGAACGTCTCAACGCCGGCAGCGAGGGCTTCGGCCTGTTGGGCACCGTCGTCGGCCTTGGCCTGCTGACGGGCATCGCCCTGGCTGGTCGCCTGGCGCGGCGCCTCGGCGAGGAACGCGTCTTCTCCCCGGGCATCGGCCTCGCCGGGCTGGGACTGATCCTGACGGCGCTGATGCCGCGGTTCTACCTCGCCATCATCCCCGCAACGTTCATGGGAGCCGGAGCCGGGGTCGCGTTCGTCACCGGCTACACGATGTTGCAGACGCACTCGACCGAGGAGGTCCGGGGCCGCACGTTCGCCGCGTTCAACGCCGGCGTGCGCCTGGCCCTGTTCGCGGCCGTCGTCGTGGGCCCGATCCTGATGGGCATCATCGGGCTGGAGTCGCGCAACCCGGCCGGGACCTTCGACTACCAGATCGGCGGCGCGCGCATCACGCTGATGTTGGCGGGGGCGGTCGCCCTGGTCGGGGCGTTCTGGACCGGCCGCAGCGTCCACAAGGTCCTCGGTGACCCGCACCGTGTGCGCCCGAAGGCCCCCGTCCCGGCGCGCCCGGCCCGGGTCGGCGTGTTCATCGCGTTCGAGGGCGGCGAAGGTGCCGGCAAGTCCACCCAGATCCAGGAGTTGCAGAAGGCCGTCAAGGCTGCCGGCTTCAAGGTGCTGGTCACCCGTGAGCCAGGTGGCACACCATTGGCGGAGGAGCTGCGCTGCCTCGTGCTGGACCCCGACTATGAGGTCGACGCCCGCGCCGAGGCACTGGTCTACGCGGCCGCCCGGGCCCAGCACGTCGCCGAGGTCATCGCGCCAGCACTCGACGAAGGCGTCGTGGTCCTGTGCGACCGCTTCATCGGTTCGTCGGTGGCGTACCAGGGGGTGGCCCGGGACCTGGGTGCCGAGTTCGTCGAGAACCTGTCGCGCTGGGCGACCCGGGGCCTGGTCCCCGATCGCGTGATCCTGCTGGACATCGAGGCCGAGGAAGGCCTGGCGAGGGTCGGAGCCGGCAAGGATCGCCTCGAATCCGCAGGCCT
>CBDTZE010000507.1:0-1752 GCA_965364815.1 uncultured Nitriliruptoria bacterium
ACTTCACGACGCCCGAGGAGTACGACCAGCAGCACTACGAGGGCGGCCACACGGTCTTCGGCAAGTACACATCGGTGCTGCTGGAGACCGCCAGCGCCGGGATGGCCGGCAACCTCGCAGACGGGACGGCGGCGCCGGATCCGGCCGTCGGGACGAACTCCCCGTACCCCCCGCCCGGCGGTCCCGGTGGTGGCGTCGGGGCGGGTGCCAGCAGTGGCTCGATCGCCGCGGACCCGCCGTGCGACGTCCAACGGTTCGACGTCGTGGGCGTGAAGTGGGACGGCGGGCCGACCGGGTTCGACCGTCCCCTGGACACCCCGTTCGTGCTCGTCGAGCGGCGTGTCGGTCCGGATGCATGGCGCGCCATCGACTCCGACCTCGGAATCGCCATGCACTGGTCCGAGGAGGACGGCCGCCACCTCGCGCGTTGGGAGGCCGCCCGGGACGCGGTGCCCGGCGTGCATCGTTTCCGCATCACCGCCGCGCGCTACGAGGTCGTCTCCGAGCCCTTCGTCATCGCACCATCGACGGGACTCGTCGTGCTGGGTGGTGCGTTGGTCGGGGACCGGCTTGTGGTCCGGGCGCAGCACCCGGCCCCCGAGCCCGAGGTCCACCTGCGCTATCGCGAGGTGTCGCCCTTCGGCGGTGCGGCGACGGTCATCGTCGACGGCGCGTCGCACCCCGCAGCCTGGGATTCGGCGGCCGGCGGTTGGGCCGTCGCGATCGCCGGCCTGACCGCTGGCACGTCCGTCGAGGTTCCCGTCGGCGGCCTGGTCGACGGGGCGGGCAACACCAACGCGGTGGCCGCATCGTTCGCGGTCGGCGAGGTTGCCGATGCAGTCTGGCCCGACGACATGGCCGTGGGTGGCATCGACCGTGACTGGCACGGCCACGCCCCGTCCGAGGTCGACGTCGAGCGGGAGGACGGGTGCGTCGTCCCACCCTTCGTCGCCTCCGAGACCGACGAGAACGGGGGAGGGGGCGGTGGTCAGCCAGCCCCCGAACCCGAACCGGAGCCGGCGCCCCTGCCCGCGACGGGTGGCGGCTCGGCGCTGCTGGGGATCGCTGCCATTGGTGCGGCCCTGCGACTGCGTGAGCGGGGTGATCGCGGCCACGTGGCCGACGGGACGTAACGTCCACCTCGACCGCTGCAAGTCCAGACAAGGAATCTGCCATGGCCTACGTGCTGACCGCCACCGTCTCCGCCGACATCGAAACGGCAGAGAAGCGGATGCGTGGAGCCCTGCAGGTCCACGGCTTCGGTGTGCTCACGGAGATTGACTTGGCCGGCACGCTGAAGGCCAAGCTCGACCACGACATGCCGGCTTACAAGATCCTTGGCGCCTGCAGCCCGCCGCTGGCCAAGAAGGCCGTCACCGCCGATGTTCACATCGGGGCGCTGCTGCCGTGCAATGTCGTGCTTCGCGACGTGGGCGGCGGCAAGACGGAGATCGCGATCGCGGACCCAGAGATGATGCTGTCCGTCGCCAACTCGCCGGAGCTCAACGACCTGGCGTGCGACGCCAAGGAACGCCTCGCCAAGGCACTGGCCGACGCGACCTCCTGAGCCTGCTGGTCAGGCGGCCCAGCGGTCGCCTTCGCGTGCCAGCAGGTCGGCCAGCTTCGGCAGGCCGTCCTTCGCCATCTTCTTCATCGCGACACCGATGGCGAGGCGAGGCAGCACGAAGCCGCTGATTGCGACGGTCCACTCCAGCGTGCACGTCCCCTTGGTGTTGGGGATCAGGACGTAGT
>CBDTZE010000508.1:0-1741 GCA_965364815.1 uncultured Nitriliruptoria bacterium
GCGTGTACTCGGTGTTCGCGCCGATCCATGCCTGGACGGCCTCGGCCTTGGCGTACGGGGTCACGACGCTGCGCGTGAGTTCGAAGGCGAGGTCGTGCACACGCTGCGGGACCGTGTCCGGGAGTTGGGTCCATCGTTCCAGGATGCCGGGCGGGATGGCGCCGTCGCTCTGGCGCAGGCGGTTGGGGGGCGTCACGTCGATCTTCGAGATGACGGAGTAGATCGTCCCGGCGTCCATGGTCTGGCCCGTCGACAGCGTGCCGTCGTTCCACGGGTTGACGCTGGCGCCACCCAGCCAGACCTCCTGGGCACTGGCCGCGGCGAAGACGAGGTTGGGCGTGTCCGCCAGCAACTCGTAGGTCTGCACGACGGTCTCGTACTCGGCGTCCCGGTTGGTCGGCACGAACAGCTCGACCGGGGAGCCCTGGACGGCGTCCGGGACCCGGTCGTCCCGTGTCCAGCCGATGCCGGTGTAGGTGTCGAAGACCATGCCGCGCCAGAACCGGGGCCGCTCTGCTCGCACGCGCAGCACATCGATGTCGTCGGGCGTCCCGACGCTGCGCAGGTCCACGTTCTGGGCGAAGCCGAAGTAGGAGGTCGGGTTGTAGTCGAGGGGGATCTCGCCCTCGACCGGCTCGGTCTGGCCGTCGCCCGGCAGGCCGTCGTTCTTGACGAGGCCCGAGGGCAACGGGATCGAGGAGGGCAGTTGCCGGAACTCCAGCCCTGCCAACTGGGATGCCCCGCCGCGAGGGACCAGCGCGAACACCAGCGCACCGAGCAGGACGACGCCCATCGCGGCCTTGGCGGTGCGCCGCAGGTCGCCTCCCTCGGTGCGTCGCAGAGCCGCCAGCCAGTCCACGTCGTCGGTGCCGCTGCTGGCGGTGGCAAGGTCGTCCTCGGCGGACCGCAGCCGCACGAGGTCGTCCTCCTCGGCGAGGTCATCTGCACGTTGGCGGGCGGCGCTGCGCTGCATCTCGACCATCGCGACGACGGCGACGACCGCGTAGATCATCAGCAGGAACAGGAACCAGCCCTCATAGGTGGTCGTCGCGGTCAGGGCGATCAGCGTGATCGACGACACCAACGTGAAACCGAGGTCGCGGCGGGCCGGGAGGTCGAAGCCGTGCAGGACCTGGACGCCCAGGAACAGGCTGGCCAGGGGGATCCGGGCGAACTCGACCGAGATGACGTCCTGCATGTCGCCGAAGAACCGGACCAGGGCCAGGACGGCGCCGAGGGCCAGCAGTCCCTTGAGCGCGAAGTTGTCCTGGTCGGCCCGACGCCAGGAGATCCACGCCCCGACCGGCAGCAGCAGGAACGCGAGCACGGCGTCCTGCGTGGGAGCCGCGTCGGCGATCCCGATCCCGACGACGGCCACCAGCACCGCGACGAGGGTCGCGACACGCAGGCGCACGGAGTCCTCGACGCGACCGGTCCGGTTGACGCGGCGAACGGAGTCCATCAGGGTGCTCACGTCGCGACCCTTCCGGTCAGGTGCTCCTCAGCCCAGGCGCGCAGGACCGACGGATCTGTCGAGGACGGCAACACGCCGAGGGCCGAACGGGTTCCGTCGACCAGGAGCGCAGCCGCGGCACGGTCACCTCGGGGGTCGAAGACAACCGCCACGTGCGCGTTGGCCACGTCGACCGTGCGGGCCGCGGCAAGGCCCGGAGCCTCGGCATCCGCCGTGCCGTCACCTCGGGGCGCGCCCAGGTTCGGGCGGACGTGCGCCAGCAGTCGC
>CBDTZE010000509.1:0-1738 GCA_965364815.1 uncultured Nitriliruptoria bacterium
TCTGCCAGTTGACCCAGAGCGGGATGCCGACCCCGAAGTAGTAGGCCAGTCGGGTGCTGCGGTCCTCGACATGATCGGCTCGCGCGATCGTGAGCACGTAGGCCTGGTCGGTGAGGATGTAGGAGGCCGCCGCGCGTGTCCGCAACGGGGTGCCGGACAGAACCGGTGCCATGGACGCCGAGTACATCAACATCCGCAGGTTGATGACGACGATCGTCAGGACGATCACGGGAACGGCGGCGCCGTCGGCCAGCAGTTGGATCGCCGCAAGTTGCGAGGCTCCGGCGAAGATCAGGGAGCTGAACCCGAGGGCGTCGAGGGTGGTCAGCCCGGCATCGATTGCGGCGGCACCGGCAACCAGGCCGAACGGGATGATGCCGATCAGGATCGGCAGGACGTCCTTGGCACCGCGCAGCGCCTCCTGGCGGAGGTCGTCACGCATCGGTGGCCCGTCGGCGCTTGGCGAGCGTGGCCTCCACGACGCGAGACGGTGAGGGCCGGCCCAACTGCTCGGCCATCCAGGCGGAGACGTCGACCAGCGCTTCGAGGTCGACCCCCGTGTCCACGCCGCTGCCATGCAGGGCGTAGACGAGGTCCTCGGTGGCGAGGTTGCCCTTGGCGCCGGGGGCGTACGGGCAGCCGCCGAGACCGCCGGCAGAACTGTCCGCGATCGACACGCCGGATTCGAACGCGGCGAGGGTGTTGGCGAGGCCCTGGCCGTAGGTGTCGTGCATGTGCACCGCGACCTTGTCGAGGTCAGCGATCGTGGCGACGGCCTCGACGAGGGCACGTGTCGCGCCGGGCGTCCCCACGCCGATGGTGTCGCCGAGGGAGACCTCGTCGACGCCGAGTTCGAACATGGCCTCGGTCATGCGGAGCACGTCGGCCAAGGGAACGGGCCCCTGGTACGGGCAACCCAGGACGGTCGAGACGTAGCCGCGGACGCGAAGGCCCTCGGACGCAGCGCGAGCCACGACGGGGCGAAACATCTCGATCGACTCGGCGATGGACCGGTTGATGTTCTTCTTGCTGAAGGCCTCGGAGGCGGCGCCGAAGACGGCGACCTCGGTGGCTCCGGCGGCGAGGGCCCCGTCGAGGCCGCGGTCGTTGGGCACCAGGACGGGGTAGCGCACGCCGTCGGGGCGCTGGATCGCGGCCATGACCTCGGCGGCATCCGCCATCTGGGGGACCCACTTCGGGTTGACGAAGCTGGTGGCTTCGACAACACGCAGCCCTGCGGTCGCGAGTCGGTCGATGAACGCGACCTTGACCGCGGTCGGCACGACACCGGACTCGTTCTGCAGGCCGTCGCGCGGGCCGACCTCGACAATCGTCACGGAATCGGGCAGAGCCACGGCAGACCTCGAGATGGGGATGGGGCAAGCATGCCGGTCAATGCCCCGGGCTGGTCGGTCCATTCCCGGCGAGGCGGTCGGTCAGGTGGTGGACGCACTGGCGTCGAGTTCGGGAAGTCGCACGACGAAGACCGCACCGCCGTGTTCTGGATGGTGCCGATAGCTCACCTCGCCGCCCATGCGCGGCACGAGTGTCGCGACGATGGACAGGCCCAGGCCGACGCCCCGCGCCGTTCTGCGGTCGCCCTGGGAGGCCTGGCTGAACGGCTCGAAGAGCGAGGGAACGAAGGCGTCGGGAACCCCGGGGCCGTGGTCGCTGACCGTCACGGTGAGCTGTCCGGCCTCGATGTCGCGTCGCGTCTCGACCTCGACCGGCTCCGCAC
>CBDTZE010000510.1:0-1727 GCA_965364815.1 uncultured Nitriliruptoria bacterium
TCGTGGGCCTGCCCGGGTCCTTCCTGTGGCCGTCGACCACCACCAACTTCGAGACCTGGACGGCGACGGAACGCCTCGAGTTCGTCCAGTACCCGTGGTTGGTCGGCGCCGAAGAGGCCGAGCACACCTACGCCGAGTTCCTCGCGAAGCACGGCCCGGATGCCGACCACGCCGACGAGGCCGCGGACGACCACGCCGAAGAGGCCGAGGACGAGTCCCACGCCATCGGCGAGGCCGACGGCGTCAGCGCCGAGGCAGCCGTGCTGGCCGCTGAGTCCGGCGAGGGCGACCACGGTGACGGCGAGCACGTCGGCTACGTGCTGCACGGCCCGCCGTCGTTCGAGCCCGTCCTCGCCGGTATCGCCCTGCTGATCTTCCTGATGTCCGTCGCACTGGCGTGGAAGATCTACGGCAAGGGCAAGCCGGAGAAGGACCCGACGATGCACATGGGTGGCGCGACCACCCTGCTCGTCAACAAGTACTACCTCGACGACATCGGCTACAAGTACATCGTCGTCCCCGTCCGCGACAAGCTCGCCCAGGCCGCGTCCTGGTCAAGCAACGTCGTGATCGACGGGATCGTCAAGTCCGCGGGTGGCGCAACACGGCGGGTCGCCGAGGCGACCTACCACACCCTCGACCAGAAGATCATCGACGGCGGCGTCAACGGCGCAGCCTTCTCGGCGGCCTGGTGGTCCGAGCGCCTCAAGCGGATCCAGTCCGGTGACGTCCAGCGCTATGCCGGTGCCCTTGTGGCCGGTGTGATCGTGCTGGTGCTCGTCTTCGCGGGCGCCTCGGGTTGACACCCAACTTCCAAGACCAAGCAACATCCAAGCAAGTGCGGGACGGCCGACCTCGGCCTGACCGACCACAACGTGACCAAGCCCCGGGTACCCGGGGAGGCACCAGGAGAGACGCATGAACGAGACGGCTGGCTGGTTGCTGACCGTCGCCGTGTTCCTGCCGATTGCGGGCGCAGGCATCTTGACGATGCTGCCCGGCGGCAACGACGCGCTGGCCAAGAAGGTCGCCGTCGGGATCACGGGCGTGGGACTCGTGTTTGCGACGATCATCGTCGCAGGCTTCGACTTCGACGCCTCGAGCGTGTTGCAGTACGAGACCAATGTCTCGTGGATCAGCGCGATCAATGCGAACTATCACATCGGGATCGACGGCATTTCCGTGCCGTTGTTCTTCCTGACGTATCTGCTGAGCTTCCTCACAGCGATCTACACGCTGAAGTTCATCCCGGACCCGGGCAAGCCCAAGGCGTTCCTCGCCCTGATGCTGATGCTCCAGACCGGTATGGCGGGAACGTTCATCGCGTTCGACCTGGTGCTCTTCTTCATCTTCTGGGAGCTGGTGCTGGTCCCGATGTACTTCATGATCGGGATCTGGGGCGGACCGCGTCGCGACTACGCGTCGATCAAGTTCTTCCTCTACACGCTGTTCGGCTCCGTGTTCATGCTGGTCGCCTTCCTGGCCATCTACTTCCAGGCCGGCGCGACCACGTGGGACATCCAGGCGCTCTCGCAGATGACGCTGGGCAACCAGACGTTCCAGACCTGGGCCTTCCTCGGCATCTTCCTCGGCTTCGCCATCAAGGTCCCGATGTGGCCCTTCCACACGTGGCTGCCGGACGCCCACACCGAAGCCCCGACCATCGGCTCCGTGCTGCTGGCTGGCGTGCTGCTGAAGATGGGTACGTACGGCTTCATCCGCATCGC
>CBDTZE010000511.1:0-1726 GCA_965364815.1 uncultured Nitriliruptoria bacterium
GGAGACCACGGGCATCGACCACGTCACCGCGGACGGCCTGGTGCTGGACGACGGCCGCAAGGTCGAGCTGGACGTCCTCGTCCACGGCACCGGCTTCTCGGTCCAGGACCCGCTGGGAGTCCTCGAGGTCCACGGCCGCGACGGCCTTTCCCTGCGCGACGTCTGGGGCAATCGTCCCAGCGCCTACCTGGGCATCGAGATCCCGGGCTTCCCGAACGCCTTCGTGCTGCATGGCCCCAACACGGGCCTGGGGCACAGCTCCATGGTCTTCATGCTGGAGTCCGGCATGACCTACGCCCTGCAGGCCATCGACAAGATCGTGGACGGCACCATCCGCTCGGTCGAGGTCCGACCCGAGGTCCACGCCGCCTTCGTCGAGGAGGTCGACCAGCGCAACGCCGGAACGATCTGGGCGACCGGTTGCCAGAGTTGGTATCTCAACAAGGACGGCCAGAACTACTCGCTCTGGCCCGGATCCACCTGGGAGTACCGCCAGCGCACCGCGGCCTTCGACCCGGCAGCCCATGTCATCGAGCGCGCCGTGCCCGTCGATTCCTCGGATGAGAGCGGCGGGGCAATCCCTTCCATGGCAGGGTGACGAACCACTGACACCCCTCCCACCAGGAACCTCCGTGGCAAATCGTCCGCGGCGCCGTGCCCTGTGGGGTCTCGCCGTCCTCGCCATAGGAGTCCTTCCCTTGCTCGCTCCCACTCGAGTTGACGGTGTCGCCCCCACGACCCGCGCCTACGCCAACAGCACCTTCCCCGTCCTCAAGGGCGTGCAGACGCACGTCCAGACATGGGAGCCTGACGGCGAACCGTCCGACACGATCGTGGCGTTTCACCACTTCTACGGCTCGGCGCAGACGTTCGACGCCTTCGGGACGCTCATGGCGTCACGAGGCTTGCGTGTCGTGGCGTTCGACCGGGCGGGCTTCGGCCTGACCGACCGCCCCGACCCCGACGGGCGCTGGACAGGCCCGGACGCCCCGTACACCCGCGCCTTCGCGGCGGAGCAGGCCGTCGAGCTGCTGGACGACCTCGGTGTCGACAAGGCGGTCATCCTCGGCGTGTCGATGGGCGGCACGACCGCGATCCAGTTCGCCCTGGCGCACCCCGACCGCGTGAAGCACCTGTTCCCGGTGGCCGCAGCGCTGACCGGCGACTCCTCCGCCCCGCCGATCGCGCGGCCGTTGCTGCGCACCCGGTGGGTCCGTGGCATCGCCACGGCAGTCATCCGTCGCGAAGCACCCAAGGCCGACCGCGAACGCATCACCGGGGCGTGGAAGGACCCGTCCAAGGCGACCGACGCCGAGGTCGCCGCGCACCTGACCTTCCTGGGTGTCGACGGCTGGGACACCGGCCTGCTGTTCAAGCTGGCCAGCGACGTCAAGCCCAACCTCCCGCCGCTGCTGCCGCAACTCGCAGCGCAGGGGACGCCGGTCACCGCCATCGGCGGCACGGCCGACACGATCATCCTGCCCAAGTGGGTGCGCCTGGCCGGCGACGAGTCGGGCGGCAACACCGTGCTGCTGGACTGCGGTCACGTGGTCCAGCAGGAATGCCCTGAGGGCCTCGCCGACGCGGTCATCGCCGCACTGGGCTGACCAGGCGCTGCCCCGACGGGCACACGAACATGACGAAGGGCGGCCCGTGGGCCGCCCTTCGTCGATGCGTGGTGTGCTCAGCGCTTGCGCGGGTACTTGCCCTCGACGCTGACCTCGAC
>CBDTZE010000512.1:0-1726 GCA_965364815.1 uncultured Nitriliruptoria bacterium
CCGGCCATCGCCGGCGAGCGCATCGGAGCCATCGGCATCACGGAGCCCGAGGCCGGCAGCGACGTCGCCAACATTCGCACGCAGGCACGGCGCGACGGTGGCGACTGGGTGCTGAACGGCGAGAAGACCTTCATCACCAACGGCGACCGCGCCAGCTTCGTGACGATGGTCGTGCGGACGGGTGACCGCGCCGAGGGCGATCCGTGGTCGGGGATCTCGCTGTTCCTCGTCGACACCGAGCTGCCGGGCTTCGAGGTCGAGCGCCTGCTCGACAAGGTCGGGATGCGATCATCGGACACCGCCCACCTGCGACTGACCGACGTCCGGGTGCCGGGCGAAGCCCTGCTGGGCGACGAGGGCAACGGCTTCAAGCAGATCATGTGGGAGTTGCAGGGCGAACGCCTGGCCGTCAGCACGCAGTCGGTGGCCGGCGCGCAACTGGGGATCGACATGGCGCTGGCCTACGCCCGCCAACGTGAGGCCTTCGGCAAACCCATCCTGTCCTTCCAGGCGCTGCGCCACCAACTCATCGACGCGATGACGGAAGTCGACGCGTGCCGCGCCCTGCTCTACGACTGCGCCGACAAGTGGAACCGCGGGATCTACGCGACCAAGGAGATCGCCATGTGCAAGTTGGCCTGCGCCCGCATGGCGTTCGACGTGGCCGACACGGTCCTGCAAGTCCACGGCGGCTTCGGCTACAGCGAGGAGTCCGACGTCGCGCGCCACTGGCGTGACTCCCGGCTGGCCCGGATCGGCGGCGGAACCGACGAGGTGCAGCGCGAGATCATCGCCCGCCTCGTCGGCGCCTGAGGAGCACGCGATGACCATCGACGCCCCGGCACACGCCACCGAGTCCGCACTCCCCCTGTGGCGCCCCGAGCACGACGAGCTGCGATCCAGCGCGCGCCGTTTCGTCCGCGAGCGCCTCGCCCCGAACGTCCAGGACTGGGAGCAGGCGGCCGAGTATCCACGCGACGAGGTCTTCGCCGCGGTCGGGGCGGCGGGCTGGTTCGGCCTGAAGTTCGCCGAGGAGGTCGGCGGCGCAGGTGGCGACGACCTGACGCAGGCTGTCTGGGTGGATGCGCTGGCCCGGTGTGGGTCGGGCGGCCTGGCTGCGGACATCGGCGCCCACGCGGACCTCGGGCTGGTCTACATCGACCGCCAAGGCAGCGACGAACAACGCCAACGCTGGCTCACCCCCGGCATCCGTGGAGAGATCGTGACCGGTCTCGCGGTCACGGAGCCCGGAGCCGGCAGCGACGTCGCCGGCCTGACCACCCGGGCCCGGCGCGACGGTGACGACTGGATCCTCGACGGCGAGAAGACCTTCATCACCAACGGGTCGTGGGGCGACGCCATCGTCGTCGCTGCGAGGACCGACCCGGACGACCGTCACGGCGGCATCACCCTGTTCGTCGTGGAGAAGGGCGATCCGGGTTTCGAGCAGCGGCGCCTGTCGATGCTCGGGTGGCGGCTCTCCCACACCGGCCACCTCGCCCTGCAGGGCGTGCGGCTGCCCGACGACCGCCGGCTGGGTCCCGAGGGCGGGGCGTTCCTGGCCATCATGGCCAACTTCGCCTGGGAGCGGCTGACCCTGGCCATCGGGGCCGTGGCCGCCGCCGAGGAGTATCTCGCCGACGCCATGGCGTACGCCCGGGAGCGCGAGGTCTTCGGCCGCCCCGTCGGATCGTTCCAGGTCTGGCGCCACCGATTCGCCGACCTC
>CBDTZE010000513.1:0-1717 GCA_965364815.1 uncultured Nitriliruptoria bacterium
GCGGGCTGGTCGACGAGGATGCCCTCGTCGCGGCGCTGGGCGAGGGCCGTCTGCACGGCTACGCGACGGACGTCTTCTCGACCGAGCCCGTGCCGGCCGACGATCCGCTGCTGCTGGCAGCCACGATCGCCACGCCCCACGTCGCGGGGGTCACCGGCGAAACGGTCGGCGCCATCCTCGCCCACACGATCGCCCAGGCAAACAACGCGCTCACCGGCCGACCCCTCGAGGGCGTCGTGGCCTGATCAGCTGTGCAACGGGGTGGCGCGGGCGGCCTTCGCCAGCAGCGCTTTCGCGATCGCCGGGTGGGCACCGAAGCGAGGGACGACGACCAACTCGCCGCCGTCCTCCCGTGCAGCGCGCGTGACGGCTTCCACTGCCGCGTTCTCCAGCCGCCCCGGGAACAACATCCAGGGCAGCAGGGCGATGCGCTGGTGGCCTGCAGCTCGCAATGAGCGCCATGCTTCGACCGGCCCCGCCCCGTCCAGCGAGGTCGGCGCAGCCGCGACCGCGTCGATCCCGGCACCTTTGGCGGTCAGGGCGGCGCCGGTGTCCAGGGCTCGCAGCGCCTGGTCCGATGCCGTGCCGCTGGCCACGACCAGCAGCGCATCCACCGGGCCGACCGACGTGACGTGGGTCACGGCGAGGTCGATCGCCCCGACGTCCGAACCGATCGGACGCCCGATCCTGACGATGACGCCGCGCGACGCGAGATGGTCTCCGACGGTCTGGACGTCGAACCGCGCGTGGTTGCCGGGCAGCAGCAGCAAGGGCTGGACCACGACCTCGGTGACGCCCTCGTCCACCAGCGCATCGGCGACATCGACGACCGCAGGCTGCGCCAACTCAAGGAAGCCGAGGCGGACCGGACCGTCGTGCCCCCCGGCGACGAGTTCGGTGAGCGCGTGGGCCTCGACCGCGGCCTCGGGCAGGCGCGAGCCGTGGGCAACCAGCAGCAGTGCAGACACGGGCGACCTTCGCGACGACAAGGTGGCGAACCGTATGCACTACCGTCGCCGACCCTCGTCCACGGATCCCTCATGCGCCACCTCGCCGTTGCCTTCGGCTTCCTGACGCGCCTGCCGGTGCCGGACGTCAGCGGGGACGGGGCGACCCCGGTGACGGACGACGACCTTCGGCTGGCCACCGCCTGGTTCCCCCTGGTTGGTCTCGTCCTCGGCTGCCTCGCCGGGCTGGTGCGCTGGGCCACCGCAGGGCTGACCGGTCCGCTGACGGCCTCCGTCCTGGCGGTCGCTGCAGGTGCCATGCTCACGGGCGCCTTCCACGAGGACGGCTGGGCCGACACCTTCGACGGCCTTTGGGGCGGGTGGACCCCGGAGCGACGCATCGAGATCATGCGCGACTCCCGCGTGGGGACGTACGGGGGGCTGGCACTGGTGTTGGGAACGCTGCTGCAGGTGTCGGCGCTCGCTGGCATCGCGGATGCCAGAACGGCCGGGACCGTCGTGGCCGGGGCGCACCTCCTCGGCCGACTGTCCATCCTCGTGCAGATCCGCACCGGACGACCCGCGACGGACCAGGGTTCCGGCGCCAAGGTCGCAGCGCCGCTGTCCCTGCCGGTGTTCGTCGTCGTGGCTGCGGCCAGCCTCACGGCCTTCGTCGCGATTGCCATCGGGGCGGCGGGGCCGATCGGGACCGCCTCTGCACTCGGCGCCATGTTGCTGGTCGTAGGGGTCCTGGGCGCGATCGCCCGCCA
>CBDTZE010000514.1:0-1712 GCA_965364815.1 uncultured Nitriliruptoria bacterium
CGCGCAGACAGCGGGCGCGGGGGCAGGGAGTGGCCGCTCGGGCGTCGAAGGTGCATGTAGGGGAGGGTAGGGCCGAGGGCCCACCGCCCGGCCACCGATGTGGTCGCCCCGTCCCTCCTCGCACGACACCCTCAAGGATCGTTCTGTGAAGCGCCTGTCACGCACCCCCTTCCTCGCCGTCGGTTCCACGCTCCTGAGCGCTGGCCTGACCCTCACCGTGATGCCGTTCGCGTCCGCCCAGGCGGTCCCGAACTACACCGCTGGTGACTGCCCCGCCCCGGCCGAGGCGCCGACGTTCGAGCAGTCGTACATCGACGAGTCTCGCGCCGGCGGTGAGCCGATCATCGAGACGCACCCCGACGGCACGCTGCTGTGGGGCTCCCACGCCGGGACCACGCACTTCTACGCCGACCCGACCACGATCACGGACCCCAACTCGGCCGTCTTCGCCGAGAACTACCAGGGCCAGACGTACTACTACTTCTCCGAGGACAACGGCGACTCGTGGACCTTCGTGCCGCGCACGCCGGTCTCCAACGGTGCCAACGGCGTCGGCGGCGCCCCGAACTCCGGGTTCTCCGACCCCGAGTTCGCCTACGACCTCGCAGGCAACGTCTACATCTCGGAGATCAACCTCGCGAACATCGCGATCTCGAAGTCCTCGGACTCGGGGCGCAGCTACGAGTTGCAGTCGCTGGTGGAGATCACCGCGTCGGACCGTCAGTGGATGGAGGCCGACGAGGAAGATGTCCTGTACTTCGTCGCCAACACCTTCGGTGGCGGCTCGACCTCGTCCGGCAACCCCGTCTCGGGCTCGCTGGGCAACGCCTTCTACAAGTCCATCGACGGTGGCGCGACCTTCTCGGAGCCGCAGGAGTTCGTCGGGGGCCAGGCCTCCAGCGACATCAAGGTCGACAAGAACGACGGCACGGTCTACCAACTCGACACCCGCAGCAGTGACCTCGGTCTGTTCCGGCTGCCCAACGCCCGCGAGGAGATGCCGCCGAACATGACCGTCGAGCGCGTCACGATCGCCGCCGACTACCAGTCCGCCTCGTCGATCGACCCGACCATCGAACTTGACGGCCTGGGCAACCTGTACGTCACCTGGGCAGGCTCCTTCGAGGGCGAACGTGGCGTCTGGTACGTCTACTCGACCGACAAGGGCGACAACTGGTCGGAGCCGCTGCAGCTCAGCGACGGCGACGCCACCACGATCTGGTCCTGGATCAAGATCGGTGACGTCGGCGGCGTGACCATCACGTGGCTCGAGGCCGATGGCCAACTCAACGGTGACGACTCCGAAGCCACCGACGGCCCGTGGCACGTCTACGCCGCCGTGTCGACCAACGGCCTCGGCTGCAGCACGGACATCGACGAGCTCCCCGGCTTCGTCGTGACGCAGGCGTCGGTCGAGCCGCCGCACACCGGCCAGATCTGTGGCTCCGGCACGACCTGCCAGGCGCCGGTCCCCGGCTTCCGTGCCGACCGTCGCCTCGGTGACTACTTCGCCCACACCCTCGACGAGAACGGCAACATCGTCGTCGCGATCTCGGACACCCGCCAGGGCGGCGCCATCTCGCTGCCCTCGCAGATCCGCCAGGTCAGCGGCGTGACCGTCGGAGCCCCCTCGACGATGCAGTTGGGCACCGCCCCGACCGCAGCCGCCCCGGCCCCGGCCCCCGCGCCCGCTCCAGAGGTCGCCCCGTCGA
>CBDTZE010000515.1:0-1703 GCA_965364815.1 uncultured Nitriliruptoria bacterium
CGAACCGTTTCAACGAGGGCGACCGGGTCACCCTGCCCACGATCATCGGGCATCGGCACACCAACAAGACCTCGTGCCCGGGTGACCTCCTCTACGAACAGGTGATGGGGCTCAACGGCGACTCGTCGCTGGCAGACCGCGTCGACGCGACCGGTCACCCCAAGGCCTACGAGGGCCCGGCCCAGGACGTCGAACAGCCGATGTACGGCGTGCGGCCCCGCTGGGACGTCGACTTCACGCGCACGGCCACGTGGCAGCTCTCGATCGTCGACGAGGCCGGCCTGCCCGTGCGTCGGGGCACCGGCACCGGCGACGACGGCATCGAGCTGGCGTGGGACATGCGCGACGACGGCGGCAGCCTTGTCGAGCCAGGGACCTACGTCGCCCAACTCGACGCCCAGACGCCCGAGGGCGATGCGATCACGCCGGTGCGCACGACGTTCGACGTGACCGGGGCAGCCGACCGGATCGCCGGTGCCAGCCGGATCGACACGGCCGTGGAGCTCTCGGCGTGGTCCTTCGACGACGCGGAACGCGTCGTCCTGGCATCGTCCGAGGTCTTTGCCGACGCGCTGGTTGCGGGGCCCCTGGCGGGGTCCCTTGACGCCCCGATCCTGCTGGTCCCGTCCACCGGCCTGCCGCAGGCGGTCGCTGACGAGATCCGTCGCCTGGGCGCGAACCGGGTCTACATCGTCGGTGGCACCTCCCGGATCCCGTCCTCGATCGAGACCCAACTCCGCGACCGGGCCGGTGTGACGTCGTTCGTCCGGTACGCGGGCGTCGACCGGTGGGACACCTCGGCCAAGGTCGCCAGCGTCCTGATCACCAGGGAGCACCCGACCGAGGCCCTGTTGGCACTCGGAAAGCACGGCAACCCCTCTCGTGCTTTCCCCGATGCCCTCAGCGCCGGTGCGTTCGGCGCGGACCAGAAGGCGCCCGTGCTGTTGATCGCCGGCCCGGTGTTGCCCGGCCCGATCCAGCAGTTGCTCGCGTCGCGCCCTTGGAAGGACGGACTCGTCGCCTTCGGTGGCACCGGCGCGTTGTCGGCCGAGGTCGTCGCCGAGGCCGCGCAGGCCGCAGGCACCTACGCGTCCCGTGGCAAGGACCAGGTCAGCCCGGTCGAGGTCCTTCGGTTCGCAGGCACCGACCGCTTCGACACGTCGCGACGGGCCGCCGAGGAACTGCTCCGCCGGCGGGCCGAGAGGCTCGAGGAGAAGGGTCCGAGCCCCTATGCCGAGCCCACGGGGCTGGAGATCGTGCTCGCCTCCGGCGCCAACTGGCCCGACGCGCTCGGCGCCAGCGCAGCGGCCGCCAACCGTGGCGCGGTCTTCGTGCTCGTCGACGGGGTCGCCATGGAGCGCTCCGAGGCCACGCGGACGTTCCTGCAGAACCATGCCGCAGACTTTGCTCACGGTGTGATCAGCGGCGGCGCCGGCGCCGTCTCCGAGGCCGTGCGGCTGGCCGTCGCGGACATCGTCGTCTCGGCCGGACCCGCCACCGAGCCACGCGAGGCCTGGCCCGGCGACTCCGGCAATGGGGGCCTGGTCCCGTTCCCGTTCCCGCTGCCGACCTCGGCGCCCTCACCCCAGCCCACGACGCCCGAGCCGACGCCGACGCCGACGCCATCCCCGACGCCGACACCTTCGGGTTCGCCCTCGCCTTCGGGTTCGCCCTCGGCCACGGCGTCGCCCACGGGTTCGCCC
>CBDTZE010000516.1:0-1693 GCA_965364815.1 uncultured Nitriliruptoria bacterium
GCCGTAGTCGAAGATCCAGTCGCCGCCCCCGGAGCCCTCGAAGTTGTCGATCCACGGCTCGTCCTTGCCGTCACGGAAGCGGTTGCGTCCGTCCTCGGCCGTGAACGAGGCGTTGTTGCAGGTCGCCGTCGCTGATGCGGGGCACTCGCTGCCGGGGATCGGCGAGGAGTCGAGGTAGTGCTGGGCCGGGTGGTCTGCCAGCGAGTTGTTGCCGTAGCCCCAGCTCTCGTCGGTGTACTGGACGAACACGCCCGGCTGGAAGCTGATCGCCCCGCGGTCGGACTGCCCGTGGCCGTCGAAGTCGAAGTCCGAACGGTCACGCAACTCGAGGTAGTACGCGTGGTCGACCGGGTTCTCCTCGCCGGCGGCGACGCGGGTCCAGCCGTCGGTGCAGAAGACGCTGGTGGCATTGCCGTCCTCGTCACAGCCACCGTTGACCAGGCGGCCGCGGTCGAAACCGTCCTCGAAGGTCATCACGTCGAACAGGGGCTCGCCGTCGACCAGGACCTGCAGGTCGTCGATGAACCAGCCCGGACGGTCGAAGGCCGGGTCGGTGAAGTACCCGAAGCGCAGCGAGGCCTCCGTGCCGGCCAGCGACGAGATGTCGAACTCGTCCTCGAGGAACACGAGCTCCAGCCCGTAGACCTCGTTGGCCGGGACGCGCGAGGTCGCGGCCTGGGGCTCACCACCGGCATAGGCCGCGGACGAACCGGTCAGGCCGTTGTCCAACTCCAGGACGCACCCGGCGTTGTTCGGGTTGTAGACGCTGGACGTCGTGTAGCCCTTGGCCGAAGGGAACGAGGTGTAGTTCTCGCCGTCCGTCGCGCCCAGCACGAAGCCGTAGTCCCAGTCCCACTCAATGTCCCACGCGGACTGCATCTTCAGTGTCACGGTTGAGCCAGCCGGGACGTCAGCCAACTCGCGAAGGTCGAGGTCGAGGTTGTGGCCCTGGGTCACCGGGCAGCCGAAGTCGTTGCCGCGCCCCGACCACCAGACGTGGTTCGCGGAGCCGCCGGTGTCGAACAGCGACGGCTCGATGACGACCCGCCCCGGAAGCTTGACCGCGTAGGCCTCGCCGTTGCGGATGTTCTGGTCACCGTTCGCCGCCGACAGCGTGTACGACTCGCCCGCCGGGGTCCACCACTGGATCTCGCCGGTGTCGGTCTTGATCTCTTCCCAGCCCGACACCTTCCGCTCCTCGCCCGGGGCGAGGTACTGCGGCACGACCCAACCGAGGTCCTGCTTCGAGAAGATCGTCATGTGCTGCGAGTAGTCCGACGCCATGAGTTCGAACGTGCCACTGGCGTCGAACGCGGAGTTGTAGAAGTCGGGCAGCCCGAGGTGGTGGCCGTACTCGTGCGAGATCACCGACGCCGAGTCGAAGACCGGCTCCGGGTTCACGTTGTAGGGACCCACCCGGACACTGACGGGCCGGGCGTCGTCACCGGCGCCGCCGTTGGCGGCACAGTCGTCGAACAGGCGGTACTTGTCGTTGACCCAGCACTGCGGCACCTCGTCGACCGAACGGAGTTGGTCGGAGGACAGGAAGCCACGCAGACCGGTCGCCGCGTCGCGGTAGGAGAACTCCAACGACGAGGAGTGCGGCCAGATGTTGTCGTAGGGGCTCGGCTGGTTGCCCGTTGAGGCGTCCTCGGAGCAGAAGAGGGGCCCGAGCTGGGACTCGTCGTTGCCA
>CBDTZE010000517.1:0-1676 GCA_965364815.1 uncultured Nitriliruptoria bacterium
GATCTCACCGGTCTCCGAGTCACCGACGACGATGCCGGGGCGGTAGACGCGCCAGGTGACCTTGCATTCCTCGCGGGCGATGACCTCGGACTCGTGCTTGGTGGCGAAGTACGGGTTGTCGAGGCCCGTCGCCTCCTTGAGCATCTTCTCGTCGAACCACCCGTCGTACTCGCCGCCTGCGGCGATCGAGGAGGTGTGGTGGAAGTACTTCGGCTTGATCTTGTTGACGACCTGGACCACGTGCCGGGTGCCGTCGACGTTGGCCGAGCGCTGGGCTTCCGCCGTCGCCGTGATGTCGTACATGGCAGCGAGGTGGAAGACGTGGTCGACGCCCTTGAGCTTGTCCAGCTGCTCCTTGGACAGACCGAGGTTCTTGGCGCCGAGGTCACCGACGACCGGCACGACCCGGCGCTTGGTGGTGCCCCACGCCTTGATCTTGGCGTCGAGCTTCTCCTGCGATCCGGGGCGCACCAGGCAGTAGATCGTGCCCTTGCGGTTGGCCAGCAACTCCTGGACAAGGCGGCCGCCGATGAAGCCGGTCGCGCCGGTGACGAAATAGGACATGTCAGATCACTCCCTGGAGAACAGCGGATCCGCCGACCGTAGTCACGCGCCAACAGCAACGTCGGTCGAACTTCGACACGCGCCAGAATCAGGCCGGGTGGGCGGCGGCGTGCTGGAGTTCAAGCAGGCCGGCCTCGACACCCGCGATGAAGTCGTCGAGGTCGGGGAAGGCGTCCGGGTCGGCGGTGATGCCGAAGGTGACCTCGCCGTCGTAGCTGTAGACCGCGATCGACAGACGGACCGGGCGGGACAGCGGCAGGTACGGGAAGGCGTGGAACACCAGGTGCCCGCGCACCCACCTCGACGACTGGGGGCCCGGGGCGTTGGTCACGATCGTGTCGACGGCGAACTCGTCGACGGCGGACGCGACCTTGGTGGCGGCGCGCAGTCCGAGTCCCAGGAGAGCCGGCGGGGCGAACCCTGCGGCCTGCGTCATCGCGGTGGCATCGACGACCTGGCCGGAGTTCTTCAGGCGCTTGGTCTGGCGCTGGATCGCGGCCAACATGCTGGCCGGGTCCTCCTCGCGCACGGGGAGTTCGGCGAACATCGCGGTGACGCGGTCCTCGCGCCCCGCCCCGGAATCGTGCACCGACACCGGCAGCATCGTGCGCAGTCGGCGTCCGGCCGGGTCGACCCCGCGGGACGAAAGCAGGTCGCGGAAGCCGGTGGTGACCATGGCCAGCACGACGTCGTTGACGGTGCCGCCGAGCCCGGCCTTGACCTCGCGCAGGTCATCGAGGGGGAACTGCAGCCAGCGGTAGGTCCGGTTGGGGCCGACGGGCCCGGTCAGGTGGGGTGAGGAACGGGGCGACAGCAGGCCGCCGAGTTGCCCGATGCTCCGGGCGGTCGCCATGGCCGTGCCCACGATCGCCCCGGGCGCCTTCAGTGCTCCCTTGGCGAGGGCCAGTGGGAGGCCGGGATTGACGACTTCCTCGACCGCACTGCGGACCAGGTCGACGGACGACGGGCCGGGGCGGGCGCTCCAGATGGCTGCCTCTTCGGGCGTGATCGGCGCGACTTCGTCGGTGGCGTCCATCAGCAGGGCGACGAGGTCGGTGCCGTCGATCGCGTCGAGCACGGCCTGGTGGACCTTGCTGACCAGCGCCCAGTGC
>CBDTZE010000518.1:0-1674 GCA_965364815.1 uncultured Nitriliruptoria bacterium
TGGGCGTCGGGACGGTCGATCGTGAGGACCATCTCCAGTAGAGCGCGACCCGTGAGGTGCAGGTCCTGCTCCAGCGGCGGGGTCGACCATTGGGCCGGGGCGTCCTCGCCGACAGGCATCGTGGCGCCCTCGGAGCCGGGGGCGTCGAGTGTGCCGTCGGCGGCCAGCGTCCAGGCAACCTCCTGGCCCATCTCCTCGAAGGAGTTCACGGCCCGCCAGGTGTTGCGGTCGGACTGGACCTGGACCGGGGGCCAGGCCGTCACGCCCGTGTCCACGCCGACGAGGAAGTGGTCGAACCAGGCGTGGATCGCGTCGTACCAGTCGTCACGTGCCAGGCGCTCGGGCGCGTCGTACGGGTAGTTGTGCTCCCACTGTCCCCAGATCGCGCGACGGAAGCCCGGCAGTTCGTCGTACCAACCGTCGATGGCGATCGGTGTCACCGTGGGGTCGCCCAGGCCGTGGACGTGCAGGACGGACGTGGTGGCCGGGACCTCGTGGACACGGAGGCGGAACTCGCGGTCCTGCCAGTAGGTCGTCATGTCGCCCGTCATGTTCGCCGGGGCGGCCACGTTCTCCGCCTGGCAGTCGAAGCGACGGACCTGGCCGGGGGAGGCCTCGGGATCGGTCGGCACGCCGACCGAGAACGGCAGATAGATCGCGGCCGAGGCGAGGCCATTGGCCCCAAGCGGGACACCGTCGTAGAAGGCGACGTCGTAGAGACCGGAGATGCCGGCGACGGTCACCATCGTGGCCAGGCCCGCCGGTGCCAGCACGGCGCCGGCGTTCTGGGTCTCGGCGTCGTAGGACTTGCCGTAGGAGCCGACCCGGCCGTTCGTCCACGGCTGCGCCGAGAAGTACTCGACGAGCGACGCGAAGTCCTGGGCCTGGTCGAGGCCGTCCTGCGATGCGCAGCCACCGGAGTTGCCGGTGCCGCGCACGTCGGTGAGTGCGACGGCGTAGCCCTTGGGGGTGAAGAACTCGACGAGGTCCATCGAGCGCTCGTTGGACCCGAGCAGGGAGCCCTCGTAGTAGGGCGAGTGGACGAGGATGACGGGCGGCCGGTGGGTCGGGTCCGACGAGGTGTCCGGGCGGAACAGTCGGGCGTACAGGCTGACACCGTCATGCGCCTGGACGTGGATGGCCTCCGGTGAGGTGACGACGTCAAACCGGTCAGCGGTGACGCCGCTCGGGGCGAAGGTCAGGGGGCCCGAGGAGCGCAGCGCAGCGGTCTCGTCGGAGGCGGCCGGGGCGTGCTCTTCATCGCCGTGGCGCAGGCCGGTTGCAGGGGCTGCAGCGACGGACGCCGCGAGGGCGCTGGCGACGAGTGCGAAGGCGAGGGGGCGGCGCACGGAGGGATCCAAATGGTGGCTTCTGCCCTTCCTTTCGCCATGTCCCGGCCATGGGCCTGCCCTGCCGGCCGATCGGGCGTCAGGCGGGCGACCGGACCAGCGCCAGTTGCCGACCAACGGCCAGCAGGCGGGTGCCGTCGCCCGACCAGACCTCGACGTCCTCGGTGGCGTAGCCGCCCGTGACGTGGTCGGTCCAGATCCGCGCCTGGACCTCGCCGCGCCACGACGGGTCGTGGACGTGGACGGTCAACTCCACGGTCGGGATCCAGCCCATCTGCGCCTCGCCGACCTCGATCGACGGCGAGATCAGGACGTCGCAGAGGAA
>CBDTZE010000519.1:0-1670 GCA_965364815.1 uncultured Nitriliruptoria bacterium
CAGCGGCGCGGGAGCGGGCGCGGGCGCCGGTGCTGGAGCGGGCGCGGGCGCCGTGGACGGGGCGACAGGAGCCGCAGGCCAGACGTCGTTGGTCAGCCGCACCGCGTAGAAGCCCTGGAAGGCGTCGGTGTACCAGATCTCGTTGCGCTCAGGCGCGAAGGCCGGGGCGCTCATCGCGTAGTTCGAGGCCATGAACGTGCCGCCGCTGAACGGCGTCGAGAAGGCCGGGCGTGGCTGGACGGGGGCGTTGAAGTACGCGACCTCGACCGGGTTGGCCACGTCACTGATGTCGAAGATCCGCAGTCCGGAGACGATCATCGAACAGGCGACGATGGTCGGGTCGATGCGGGTTGGGATGTGGCAGTAGTGGCCGCCGTAGCCCTGGATGACCGGCGTTCCGGTCCCGGGGTCGTCGCAGATCGCATCGAAGTTCGCGGGGTCGTGAACCTCGAGACGCATGTTGGAGAGGACGAACGGGTTGGTCTCGTCGTTGATGTCGATGATTCGCGCGGCGCCGACCTCGGCGCAGGAGCCGAACTCGTCGATCTCCATCAGGTACTTCTTGCCGTTCGAGGTGAACGGGACCGCGTTCTGCGGGATCGACATCGAGGTCCACTCGAGGCGACTGATCTCCGTCACGGTCGGGTTGCTGGTGCCGACGATTGGTGTCGACGACGACCCGATGCTGTCCTGGATCTCCGTGGTGTCCAGGATGATCAGGCCCTCACCACTGTTGGCGAGGTAGGTCCGGTTGCCGTCCTCACCGATGTTGAGGCCGTGGCTGCCGAAGTCGCTGACATAGATGACGCTGGGCAGCAGCGCGTTCGAGATGTCCACGGCGAAGATGTAGTCGGTCGCGGTCGACGCGGCCCAGAAGACGTTCCCGTCCGGGGACAGGCCCGACTCGTGGGCGATGACGGGCAGCGGGGTGGAGGACAGCAGCGTGGGATTGCGGCAGTCGTCGTTGAGGTCGTAGATGTCCAGGATGCCCTGCGTCGTGGCGACGAGCGCCGTGATCGCGGCCAGGATCCCCCGTTCCTCGGAGATGACCAGCGACTCGTGCATCTGTTGCATGCCCGGGGTCCGCAGCGTCGCGGTGTTCACCGGGTTGGACGGGTCGGCCATGTCCAGGACGACGACGCCGGCCTCCTGGTCCGTGACGTTGGTCGGGAACATCAGGGCCGAGTCGTAGTAGGCGCACTCGTTGCCCGCAGCGTCGACGAAGCGGTGCGCCTTGAAACCGCCGATGGAGCCGACGGTGTCGTTCGGCGTCACCTGGGACTTGTAGGTCCCGATGAGTTCGGTGTTGCAGGTGAAACCCTCGGCGGCCCTGCCACTGTCGTGGTCATCCTGGGAGACCTGACCTTGCAGTCCGGTCTCCGGGCGTGAACCCGGACCGCACTCCGCCTGCGGCGTGGCGGTCAGCGGTGGTTCGGTCCCCGGAGCCTGGGCGGACGCACCGGCCGCCGTCAGGGCGACCATCACGATCGCCGGTACGACGACCGCGTTCTTCAACTGCTGGACGATTCCGACGGCCATGGCTGCACACCCCAAGAGGACTTCGTGAACTGGTCGGGCCAACGAGGCCACGACCTGCGTGACGCGACTGCCGTGACGACGGACCGCTCAACACCTACCGAAGGGTAGGTGAACCCCCGGACCGTCGGCCA
>CBDTZE010000520.1:0-1653 GCA_965364815.1 uncultured Nitriliruptoria bacterium
GTCGCCGAGCAGGTGGCCACCGTCTTCCAGGACTTCCAGCGCTACAGCTTCCCGGCGAGGGACAACGTCGCACTCGGCCGCATCGAACGGGGCCACGACGACGTCGACGATGCCGTGGACGCCGCGGGGGCGTCGTTCCTCCACGACCTCGATGAGGGGCTCGACACGATGCTCGGGCGGATGTTCGGCGGCACGGACCTGTCGATCGGGCAGTGGCAGCGCGTCGCCATCGCTCGCGCCTTCCAACGTGACGCCCCGCTGCTGATCCTCGACGAGCCGACGGCTGCGCTGGACCCCAGGGCAGAACACGCCCTCTTCGAACGGGTTCGCTCGCTGTTCGCCGGCCGGACCGTGGTGCTCATCTCGCACCGGTACTCGACGGTCACGTCCGCCGATCGGATCGTCGTTCTCGACAAGGGTCGCCTGGTCGAACAGGGCAGCCACGAGGAACTGCTCCGGCTGGACGGGCTGTACGCGGAGCTGTTCAACCTGCAGGCCTCGGCGTACCTCGGCGAGGCACGGGACTGACGACTGGCCGCCTCGTGTCGGTTCAGGTTGGCTGTCGGGCGACCGGCGGCTCCCTTCCGGCCGTCCTGCAACCTCGAGGTCATCTCATGACGACGCCCCAGCCGCCACGCGCGGAGCGCCGCCCCACGTCCCGCACCGTCCACGGTGTCGAGCTGACCGACGACTGGGCCTGGCTGCGTGACGACAACTGGCAGCAGGTGATGCGTGACCCGTCGGTCCTCGACGCCGACATCCGTGCCTACGTCGAGGCCGAGAACGCCCACACCGACGACGTGATGGCGCCGACGAAGGACCTCCAACAGGTCCTGTTCGACGAACTCAAGGGCCGCATCAAGGAGGACGACGACACCGTCCCCACACCCGACGGGCCATGGGCGTACTTCGCCCGGTTCGTCGAGGGTGGCCAGTACCCGCTGTTCTGCCGTCGCCCGCGCGACGGGGGAGAGGACACGGTCCTGTTCGACGGCAACGCCGAGGCCGAGGGGCTGGACTACTTCCGGCTGGGGGCGCTGGAGCACACACCGGACCACGGCCTGCTGGCCATCGCCGTCGACACCAACGGGTCCGAGTACTACAAGGTCACCTTCCGAGACCTTGCGACCGGCAAGGACCTCGACGACGTCGTGGCCGACACGGCCGGATCCGTCGCCTGGTCTGCCGACGGGACCGTCCTGTTCTACACGGTGCTGGACGACAACCACCGGCCCTACGCCGTCCGGCGGCACACGCTCGGCACGCCCCAGGCCGATGACGTCGAGGTCTACCGCGAGGACGACCCCGGCTTCTTCGTCGGCGTGGGGATGTCGCAGGACCGGTCGTTGGTCATGGTCAGCGCCCACGACCACCAGACCTCCGAGGTCCGGTTGATCCCGGCCGACGCCCCGACCTCCGCCCCGACGCTCGTGGCCGAGCGCGAGACCGATGTTGAGTACGACGTCGAGCGCCACGGCGACCGGTTGATCATCCGCACCAACGCCGACGGTGCCGAGGACTACAAGCTCGTCACCGCCCCGATCGCGACCCCCGGCCGGGATCACTGGACCGACCTCGTACCCCACCGCTCCGGCACGTTGGTGCTGGGCTACCAGGTGACCTCGGGCCACCTCGTGCGACGCGAGGTCGTCG
>CBDTZE010000521.1:0-1653 GCA_965364815.1 uncultured Nitriliruptoria bacterium
GCCGCGTCGGACGCAGTGCCGGGGCGTGGGTCGTCCTGCTCGACGGCCAACTCGCAGCGCACCTCGAACGGGGCGCGAAGACCCTGACGACCTTCGAGGTGGCACGGTCCGACGACAGCCAGCGTGCCGGCGACGTGTGGGCACGCGGCCTGGTCCACCTGGTCGAGTCGGGGCGACTGCGACGCATCGTCCTGACGCGCATCGACGGGACGGACGTCCACGAATCGGAGCTGCGAGACCGGCTCGTGGATGCCGGCTTCCTCGCCGAACCTCGCGGGCTGACCCTGCGCAGCAGCGCCCATCGCTGACCGCGGCCAACGGCAAACCCTCCCAAACGGTTGCAGATGCTCGGTTCCGGACCTTTGGGTTCGTAGCCTCGCAGTCACCAAGCGCCATCAGGCGCCCGCCGCCAAGGAGAAACAAGATGGCCGACTCCGTCGTCGTGCAGAGCAAGCTCAAGGAAGCCGTGAAGGGTCTCGACCTGCGCATGGACTCGTCACTCCCCGACGCGGTCAACGCGAAGGTGCAACAGATGCTCAAGGACGCCGCTGCGCGCGCCAAGAGCAACAACCGTGGAACCCTGCGGCCGTACGACCTCTGAGCCCACAGCCTTCCGTCTCGTCGCTTCCCAGTGGCCGAGACGGTTGATCGGGACGAGCGAGCGATGCACTCCGGTGCATCGTTCGTCTCGTTTGGTCGCAAAACGGGCAGTATCGTCCATATTCCGTCGAATCCGGCGAGGCAATGCCGACACGACCAGCCCCACGAGGGAGCCATGCCCGAGGGTGACACGATCCACAAGGCCGCCGCGCGGGTCCGATCGGTGATCGACGGCCAGGTGCTGCTCGAGGTGGAACTCCCCCGGCTCGCGACGGCCGCGCCACGGCCCGGCGTGACCGTCACGGGGGTCGAGGCCCGCGGCAAGTGGCTCCTGGTCAACCTCGATGACGGCCACACGATCCTGACCCACCTGCGCATGTCCGGTGAGTGGCGCGTCGTTCCGGCCGGTCGCGGCAAACCGGGCGGAAAGCGGCTCGTGGTGTGGCTGCGGGCCGAAAGGGGCGCTGCGGCATGCGTGGATGCGCCCATCGCACAGCTGCTGGATGGCCCCGCGCTGGCCCGCCACCCCTCCCTACGGGCGCTGGGTCCCGATCTCTGCCTCGCGGAGGTCGACCTCGACGAGGTGGTGCGCCGCGCCGGCCAGTTCGCGCAACGCGGCCAGGTGATCAGCGACGTCCTGCTGGACCAACGCATCGCCGCCGGCATCGGCAACGTCTACAAGTCCGAGGTCGCGTTCGTGCATGGCCTGCACCCGCTCACGCCGAACGAGCAGGTCGACGCCGACCTGCGCCGGGCGCTGTTCACCACGGCCCACGAACTGCTTCGCAAGAACCTTCGGACACGGCATCGCACGACCGTCCCGGGGCGGCGCGAGGGCAGCGTGTGGGTCTACGGCCGCCGCGGCAAGCCCTGCCGCCGATGCGGGACGGCGATCCAGCAGAGCCGCGCGGGCCGTGACGTGCGCGTCACGACGTGGTGCCCGACCTGCCAGCCTGCCCCGACGCACGAGGCTGGCGCCGCGAGGCTCTAGGGTCGCGCGTCATGGACGTCCCCTTCGCACTCATCCCCGTGGTCCTGCTCGTCGCAGGGGTG
>CBDTZE010000522.1:0-1650 GCA_965364815.1 uncultured Nitriliruptoria bacterium
CACACGCAGTCGCTGCACACCAACGCGCTAGACGAGGCCCTGGCCCTGCCCACCGACTTCTCCGCGCGCATCGCCCGCAACACGCAGCTGTTCCTGCAGCAGGAGTCGGGCACGTCGCGGGTCATCGACCCGTGGGGCGGCTCGCACCACGTCGAGCGCCTCACCCATGACCTCGCCGCCCGTGCCCTCGAGCACATCGCCGAGGTCGAGGAGCAGGGCGGCATGGCCAAGGCCATCGAGGCCGGCATCCCCAAGATGCGCATCGAGGAAGCCGCCGCCCGCACCCAGGCCCGCATCGACTCGGGCCAGCAGTCCGTCATCGGCGTCAACGAGTTCAAGCCGACCCACAACGAGGACATCCCCGTCCTCAAGGTCGACAACGCCGGGGTCCGCGCCTCGCAGATCGCCCGGTTGGAGGAACTCCGCGCCAACCGCGACAGCGACGCCGTCACCTCTGCGCTGGAGGCACTGACCAACGCGGCGGACTCCGGCGAGGGCAACCTGCTGGACCTCGCGATCGGGGCGGCGCGTCAGCGCGCCAGCCTCGGCGAGATCTCCGATGCCCTCGAGAAGATCTACGGTCGCCACACCGCGACGATCCGCACGATCAGCGGCGTCTACAAGTCCGAGGTGGGGGAGATGTCCGAAGCCGTCGTCGCCATCCGCGAAGCCGTCGAGGCGTTCTCCGAGGCCGAGGGCCGACGCCCCCGCATCCTCGTCGCCAAGATGGGCCAGGACGGGCACGACCGCGGGCAGAAGGTCATCGCCACAGCGTTCGCCGACCTCGGGTTCGACGTCGACATCGGTCCGCTGTTCGCGACGCCCGGCGAGGTCGCCCGACAGGCCGTGGAGAACGACGTCCACATCGTGGGCGTGTCGTCGCTGGCTGCCGGTCACCTCACGTTGGTGCCGCAGTTGCGTGACGCACTGGCCGAGTTGGGTCGCCCCGACATCCTCGTCTCGGTCGGTGGCGTGATCCCGCCGGACGACGTCCCGATCCTCAAGGAGATGGGCGCCGCCGCGGTGTTCCTGCCCGGCACGGTCATCGCCGAGGCCGCAACGGACCTCCTGAACTCGCTGAAGGCCAAGCTCGGCCACGCCTGAGTTCGGCAGCCGGCGCGCCTGGTCGACGGCGACCTGGTGGACGCGGGGGTGGCCCTCGCCGACCAGCCTCGGGACGCCACCGCCCGTTGACGTCCCGGGTCGGCCGAATTCGGCAGATTTTGTTGTCGAATTCGCCGGAATTCGACCCTGAGCACGCCGCCCGGCCGCGTGTGCCCGGGGGACCGCCGTGCGTGGGCTCCGGTGAGCGACGATCTGAACGCCCCCCGCGCGACGGTGAGCGAAAGCGCCCCGGGCCGTTCGTGCCAGCGCACGTACCAAATGGACCGGAAGGCTCGGGGAGGGATGGGTCGTGCGTCCGTGGAAGGTCGGACCTGAGGGATCTGTGCCATCGCCCTCTTGTGGTGTTCGTCCTTGGGGGAGGACGGGCGCCCCGTCCATGGCGGTGGCCAGACTGAGTCTGAGGGGACTGCCTTGTCGAACACCGTCCACACCGGGTTTTTCACGCTGCAGCGCATGGCGCGGCTGATCCTGGCTGTCATGTTCATGAACGTGGTGCTCGCACCCGCGCCGGCCTCCTGGGCCGCC
>CBDTZE010000523.1:0-1649 GCA_965364815.1 uncultured Nitriliruptoria bacterium
AGGGCATCGGCGCCGCCGGGGTCGCCATCGTGAACCTCCTGGCCTCGGCCGGCGTGAGGGACATCGTCGGCGTCGACCGCGACGGAATCATCACGGCACGCCGGAAGGCGGGGCTCGATCCCGTCCGTCGTCGCGTGGCGAAGACGACGAACCCGCGCAACCTCGAAGGAGGCCAGCGCGAGGCCTTGGAGGGCGCGCACGTCTTCGTGGGCGTGTCCGGACCCAACACCCTCCCCCTCGAGCACGTCGAGCTCATGGCACGTCCACGGATCGTGTTCGCGTTGGCGAACCCGACGCCGGAGATCATGCCGGACATCGCCGGACCGCACGTCGACGTGATGGCCACCGGGCGCAGCGACTTCCCCAACCAGATCAACAACGTCCTGTGCTTCCCGGGGCTCTTCCGCGGACTGCTCGATGCCGCCGCGACCGCCGTCACCGACCCCATGAAGATCGCGGCTGCCGAGGCGATCGCCTCCATCGTCGGGGACCAGTTGGCCAAGGACTACATCATTCCGTCGCCGTTCGACCGCTCGGTGGCCCCCGCGGTCGCGCTGTCGGTGGCGGACGAAGCGCGGCGCCAGGGTCACGTGCGCCCCGGGTCGCGCGGGTCGCTGCAGACCGAGGCCGAGGCACAGGCCCACGAGGCCGCCCGCCGCGCCGTGCAGCGCGTCGTCGCCCGATCGTTCGGCGAGGAACCCCCGCCGACCGACGACTGAAAACGACGACGGGCCCTCCAGCGGAGGGCCCGTGCGACGTGGATCAGGTCACTTCTTCAGGGAGTCGCGGATCTCCTTGAGGAGCGCGATGTCGGCCGGGTCGGCCTCGGGCTCCGGCTCCGGCTCCGGGTCCTGCGACTTGTTGTACGCCTTGATGATCAGGAAGAGCACGAAGGCGACCAAGAGGAAGTTGATCAGGACGGTGATCACGGCACCGAGGGAGCCGGCGCAGCCGTTGATCAGGCCCTCGGCCATGGCGGCTTCGCCCTCTTCACAGGCGAACGTGCCGAGGGTGTCGAAGTTCGGCGTGCCGAAGATCATGCCGATGATCGGCATGACGACGCGGTTGACGACAACGTCGATGACAGGCTTGAAAGTGAGGCCCATGACGAAGGCGACGGCTGCGGTCAGCACGTTGCCCTTGTTGATGAACTCCTTGAACTCGTTGATCACGAGTGTCCCTTCTGCCCTCTTGGAGGGCGCGGTGGTTTGTGGTGTCACCGCAACCTAGGAGCTCGGGCCGACCGGGTCACGCTCCATGGCCCGAAGTGACCACGCGGCGGTCAGGCCAGTGCATCCAGCCAGCCCTTGATGGCACCCGCGTGTTCGGCGAGGGCCACCGACTCGTTGCGAGGCTTGCCGTCCGGGGCGTGCTTGCCGGGGACCTTGCAGGAGTGGTCGCCGCCGACGACCTCGACCATCGTCACGCGACGCGGGAACTTGCCCAGGTGCGGCGTGAACTCGTCCGGGCCCCCGAACGTGTCACGCGCTCCCTGGATGATCAGGACCGGCGCCTTCACCCGGGGCCAGTGCTCGATGCGCAGGGCCTCCGGCTTCCCGGGTGGGTGCAGCGGGTAGCCGTAGCA
The DNA here is from genome assembly GCA_965364815.1 of uncultured Nitriliruptoria bacterium. Classification (GTDB taxonomy): domain Bacteria; phylum Actinomycetota; class Nitriliruptoria; order Nitriliruptorales; family Nitriliruptoraceae; genus CBDTZE01. The sequence goes on from CBDTZE010000523.1 coordinate 1,586, forward strand.
GAGCAGTCCGGCGGCTTCGGCACCCTCGGCAACGGCCATGGTCGCGACGCGGCCGCCGTAGGAC
>CBDTZE010000524.1:0-1642 GCA_965364815.1 uncultured Nitriliruptoria bacterium
TGGACGGGTTCGGCGACGGCGACGAGGATGCCCTGCTCGCGACGTTGGCACTGGTCGAGGGTGACGCGACGTCGCTGATGACGGCCTACACCGAGCAGGCCATGAGCCCGGTCGATGCCCTGCTGCTGGCCCGCGAGGCATTCGCGCTGGCACAGCGCATGGAGGACTTCACCCAGCTTCCCGTCAGCCTGCAACGCTCGTTGGAGTTCCCCTACCTGGCCGGCGTCCAGTTCGTCGACCGACTCCGGGCGACGGGCGGCTGGAACGCCGTCAACGCCGCCTATGCGTCACCCCCGACGACGACCCTCGAGATCCTCGACCCGTCGCTGTACGGCCGCGTCACCACGGTGGCCCCGCCGGCATTCGGTGACCCCGGACCGGACTGGACACCCGATCGAACCCTGGCATTCGGGGCGTTCGACGTGCAGTTGCTGCTGGAGTTCCCCGGCAACGACCCCGCCGCCCAGATCCCGGGTTTCCAGGACCTGGCCCTCACCTGGCGCGGCGGACAGATCGCCCAGTGGTCGCGAGCCGGCGAGACCACCGTCGCCGTCCACATCGCCCACACGGCCGAGGCCGGCGACGGCCTGTGCGATGGCGTCACGGCATGGGCCTACGCGGCGTTCGACCAACTGACGGCACGCAACAGCGACGGATCGACCGAGGTCTGGGCCGACGACGACGACCGCTCCGTCGTCGTCGACTGTGACGGCAACGCGGTGCGGATCGGGATCGGGCCGCACTTCGAGGCGACCAACCGTGCCATCGGCAACTGACCTGCCCATGATTGGTGGGCCACGGCGCGTCAGTGTGGGATGCTTGGTGAACACGACCAGTGAGGCCACGTGCGGCGACGGATCTTCGGGATCGAGAACGAGTACGGCGTCACCTGCACGTTCCGTGGCCAACGTCGCCTGAGCCCGGACGAGGTCGCTCGCTATCTGTTCCGCCGTGTCGTGTCGTGGGGACGCTCCTCGAACGTCTTCCTGGAGAACGGGGCGCGGCTCTACCTCGACGTCGGCTCGCACCCGGAGTACGCCACCCCGGAGTGCGACACGCCGGAGATGGCCGTCATGCACGACAAGGCGGGGGAGCGGATCCTGGAGTCCTTGGTCGTGTCGGCTGAGGAGCGTCTGCACGAGGAAGGGATCGCCGGCACGATTTCGCTGTTCAAGAACAACACCGACTCCGCCGGCAACAGCTACGGCTGCCACGAGAACTACCTCGTCGCCCGGGTCGGGGAGTTCCAGCGACTCGCCGATGCCCTCATTCCCTTCCTGGTCACACGCCAGGTCTTCGCCGGGGCCGGCAAGGTCCTGCAGACGCCCCGTGGGGCCGTGTTCTCCCTCGCACAGCGCGCCGAGCACATCTGGGAGGGCGTGTCCTCGGCCACGACCCGTTCCCGCCCGATCATCAACACGCGCGACGAGCCGCACGCAGATGCAGAGAAGTTCCGGCGCCTCCACGTCATCGTCGGTGACTCGAACATGTCTGAGTACACGGCCGTCCTGAAGGTCGCCACGACGGACCTCGTGTTGCGGATGCTGGAGGAGCAGGCCGTCGCACGCGACTTCTCCCTCGACAACCCGATCCGGGCGATCCGCGAGATCAGCCACGACATGACCGGCACCCGCAAGGTCAA
>CBDTZE010000525.1:0-1642 GCA_965364815.1 uncultured Nitriliruptoria bacterium
CCTGCAGGAGCCTTGGCGTCGACGTCGTCCATCTGGTGACCGCGGCCAATCCCTTCTCGCAGGAACTCACCGACGAGGAGAACGCCCAGCGAAATGCCGAGGCTGCCGACGACCTGGACGCTCGAGGGATCCGCCACCTGCCCGCAGCGGGCATGAACCCACTGCGGACCTGGGTCGAGCCCGGCTTCGCGCTGCTGGACGCATCGGACGCCGTGGTGGAAGAAATCTGCGAGGCCTGGTCCCAGCACGGCTTCTACCGCTGGGCAGAAGACGGCTGGTGGCTCGTCCTGGCAGATGGCTCCGACCCGATCCCGTTCCCCGTCGAGGTCACGGTCGACTGACCGCTCGCCTGCTCAGGACGTGGGGCGGTCAGAACCCACAACCCACGTCGCGAAGAACTGGCTGCCTCCGCCGTAGGCATGGCCCAGCGCCTTGCGTGCGCCCTCGACCTGGTGGTCCCCCGCGAGCCCACGGACTTGCTGGGCGGCCTCGAGGAACCGGATCATGCCGGACGCCCCGATCGGGTTGGAGCTGAGCACGCCACCGGACATGTTCACCGGGAAGTCGCCGCCGATCTCCGTGGCGCCCTCCTGGACCATCTTCCAGCCTTCACCCTCGGCGGCAATGCCGTTGGTCTCCAACCACATGGGTTCGAACCAGCTGAACGGGACGTAGAGCTCCGCGCAGTCGAGTTCCGCGCGCGGGTTGGTGATGCCAGCTTCCGCGAACACGGCCTTGGCGCATTCACGGCCCGCCCACGGGTTCACGCGGTCACGCCCGGCACCGATGGTCGGCTCCGACTTGATCGCGGTGCCGTGGACCCAGGCCAACGGCTGCTTCATCGTCTGCGCGACGTCCTCGGACACCAGCACCATGGCGGCTGCCCCATCCGAGGAGGGGCAGGTCTCGTTGTACCGAACCGGGTCCCACAGCATCGGAGACTCGGCGACCTTCTCGTACGTGATGTCCGGGTCCTGCAGGTGGGCGTACGGGTTCTTCAGCGCGTTGCGCCGGTCCTTGTACGCCACCTTGTAACCGGTGTCGGTCGGGGCGCCGGACTTGCGGATGTAGCCACGCACGATCGGGGCGAAGTAGCCGCCCGCCCCGGCAACGGCCTGCTGCCCGAAGGGGAGCTTGATCGACAGCGCCCACATGGCGTTGGACTCCGACTGCTTCTCATAGGCGACGGTCAGCACGCGCTTGAACCGTCCCGAGGAGACATGGTGCGTCGCCACGACGCCGGTCGAACCTCCGACCGAGCCCGCGGTGTGGACGCGAAGGATGGGCTTGCCGACCGCCCCGAGCGCCTCCGCCAGGGTCAGTTCGGGCATCATCACGCCCTCGAACATGTCGGGGGCCTTGCCGATCACGACGGCGTCGATGTCACCCCAGTCCATGCCCGCGTCGTCGAGGGCTCGACGTGCGGCTTCACGGACCAACCCGGGAAGCGAGACGTCGTCCCGCTTGGCGGCGTACTTGGTCTGGCCGACTCCGGCGACGGCAACGCGTGTCGCACTCATGGAGCCACCTCCAACACGCCGACGAGGTTCTGCTGCATGGCGGGTCCTGACTGGGCGTGGGCGACGGCCCGGCGGCCGTGACCTGCTTGGAGACGCTTGGCGGCCTCGCCGAACCGGATCAG
>CBDTZE010000526.1:0-1632 GCA_965364815.1 uncultured Nitriliruptoria bacterium
AGGCCAGGATCGCGACCGCCGGATTCGGCGCACTGCTGCTGCTGATCCTCGCGCTGGGCGTGGCGTCCGCACGGCTCGACGTCGACCGTGCGTCTGCGTCAGCCACCGCCGCCCGGGACGCCCCGGTGGCGGCGGGCACCGCCCCGTCCGAGGTCCGCACCTGCGACGACTCGACGCGTGAAGCCATCCTGGCCGCCGTGACTGGCCAACTCGAGGCCTTCGCCGAGGACGACTGGGCCGGCGCTCTGGGCTTCGCGACCGACGGCTTCCAGGCGACGATCGGGCCGGACGACCTCGAGGCGATCATCCGCAGCACCTACCCGATCGTGGCCGAGGCCTCCGGGGCACGCCTCGGCGGCTGCGCCGTGGCCGGGCCGGCCGCCCAGGCAGAGATCGAGGTCGTGGGCGACTTCGGACGCACGCAGCGCCTGGGGTACCTGCTGTCCTTCGAGGACGGGGCGTGGCGCATCGCCGGGGCCGGCACCGTGGAAGGTGGCCCGGGCAGCTCGGGTCCCGCGATCGACCCGACCATCTGAAACCGGTCCCGAGGCCCAAACGGACCGGCAGCGCGCTCCCACGTTTCCGGGCGTTGCGCGTGGCGCACGACCTTGCGCTGCCCTGTCGAGGTGGCAGACCCGTCGCTACGCTTCCGCCCTGCGGCCGATCGCTCGGCCGTTTCTCGTGTCCACGGGCCCTTCGCGGCCGACGCCACACGAACCCTCATCATCAGACCAATGCCATCGTCGTGCGCGCTGCAAGCCGCCCGCCGTCCGGCCCACAGGAAGCATCGACATGTCGACCTGGACTCCCAGCGCGAAGGACATCACGCGCGAGTGGTTCGTCGTGGACGCCGAGGGTGAGACCCTCGGTCGCCTCGCGACCCGCATCGCCCACGTCCTGCGTGGCAAGCACAAGCCGACGTTCAGCCCCCACATGGACATGGGCGACTTCGTCATCGTCATCAACGCGGACAAGGTCGTCCTGCAGGGCGACAAGGGCAACGCGAAGATGTACTACCGCCACTCCGGTTACCCGGGCGGCATCAAGTCCATCCCCTTCGCCCGCATGCTCGACCGCAAGCCGGTCGAGGTCATGGAGCGCGCCGTCCACGGCATGCTGCCGAAGAACAAGCTCGGCCGTGCCATGAGCAAGAAGCTCAAGGTCTACGCAGGCTCCGAGCACCCGCACGTCGCTCAGCAGCCCACGCCGCTGCCCTGACCTCACCTCAGACTTCGTTAGGACATCACGAACATGGCTGAAATCTTCACCGGACGCCGCAAGTCGTCGGTCGCACGGGTCCGCCTCACACGCGGCTCGGGCAACTTCGACATCAACGGCGGACGCGACCTCGAGAACTACTTCTGCACCGAGAAGCTGCGCTCCCACGTCATGATGCCGTTCGACACCGTCGAGCAGGTTGGACAGTGGGACGTCACCGCCAAGATCCACGGCGGCGGCACCACCGGCCAGGCCGGCGCGATCCGTCTCGGCATCGCCCGCGCCCTGATCGCGGACAACCCGGAGCTTCGCCCGGTCCTCAAGGCCGCCGGTCTTCTCCGTCGTGACGACCGCAAGGTCGAGCGCAAGAAGTTCGGTATCAAGAAGGCCCGTCGCGCACCCCAGTTCTCCAAG
>CBDTZE010000527.1:0-1624 GCA_965364815.1 uncultured Nitriliruptoria bacterium
TCCTCCGGCGGCAGCGCAGCCCCCGGCCAGCCGGCTTCCGGCGGCGAGGGCACGCGCACGGGCATCACCAAGGACACGATCAAGATCGGCGTGCTGGTCACGCAGACCGGGGCGATCAACTTCCGTTCCTCGGCCCAGGCCACCAAGGCCTTCGTCGACGAGGTCAACGAGTCGGGCGGCATCCACGGCCGCAAGATCGAGATGATCCTTCGCGACGACTCCCTGGACAAGAACAAGGGCACCGCCGCCGTCGAGGAGATGATCCAGGCCGGCGTCTTCGCCTTCGTCGCGTTCAACGCCCCGCTGTCCGAACAGGACATCATCCCGATCATCGAGAAGCACAAGATCCCGTTGATCGGTGCCTTCGCCATCCCGGCGACGCCGTATGGCTACATCTTCTCCGGACCCAACGAGTCCTACGGCCGCGTCGGCGGCGCCCGGCTGGTGCAGGAGGGGTCCAAGACCCCGGCGCTGGTCTACATCAGCAACAACGTCGAGTCGACCGACAGCGTCATCCGCGAGTCCTGGCGCCTCAGCCTCAAGGAGGGCGGCGTCGAGCTCTCTGACGACAACATCTTCCCGGTCGACGTGACCAAGACCTCGTACGACGACGTGGTCACCCAGATGCGGATCAACGGCGTGGACGGCTTCGGCTCCGTGCTGGACGCGACCGCGATGAAGCGGCTCCAGCAGTCGATGAACCGTGCCAGCTACAAGCCGCTGCACGTCACCAGCCCCTTCGGCGGCGACCCCAGCGTCCTGCAGGACCCCAACGTGGGCGCGTCCTTCGAGGGCGCCTTCGTGCTGACCGACATCGACTTCCTGGGCTCCGGTGCGCCCGAGGTCACGCGTTACGAGACACAGACCAAGCGACGCTTCGGCGCCGAGGCGCAGCTCGACTGGGCCGGCGAGCACGGCTGGCTCGGCACGAAGATGTTCACGGACGCGATGACGCTGATCGGGCCCGACCCGACGCGTGAGCGTCTGCTGCAGCAGATGAACTCCTTCAACGACTACGCCACCGGCATGACGTCGAACCTGAAGATCACCGAGGAGCCGCTGTCGCACCGGTCCAACAACCGCTGCATCAAGACCGGCAAGGTCGTCAACGGCAAGGTCCAGCAGATCAAGGACTGGGTCTGCACCAAGCTGACCCTCGGCGCCGACGGGGTCGGCTGATGGGCCTGTCCGAGGCCGTCAGCCTCGCCCTCGCGGGACTCCCGCTGGGGGCCATGTACGCGTTGCAGGCGATGGGCATCGTGCTGGTGCACAAGACGTCGGGCGTGTTCAACTTCGCCCAGGGTGCGATCGGCATGGCCGCCGCCTACGCGGCGTCCTATCTCGGCATCTCGCTGGGCCTGCCCAAGGTCGTCGCCGTCCTCGGGGCGCTGGTCCTCGGCGCCGTCCTGGGCATCCTGATCGAGCTCACGACGATCCGCCCGATCAAGGGTCAGTTGCCGCGCACCGTGGCCACCCTCGGCTGGCTGCTGGGCATCCAGGGCGGCGTCGAGATGCTGGCGGGCTCCACCGCGGGGCGGGCGTTCCTCACGCCCGTGTCGCAGGATCCGCTGATCAACATCACCTCGCCGTTCTTCCTTTCGTACGCCAAGGACCAGGTCTTCGT
>CBDTZE010000528.1:0-1624 GCA_965364815.1 uncultured Nitriliruptoria bacterium
TGTCGCGGCGTTGCCGTCGAAGGCCTTGCCCGGTGGCGTGGGCGTGGGTGCAGGCGCGTCCGGGTTGGTCGGGGCGGGCCAGCCGATCTCGCGCATGATCGCGTCGGTCATCGGCCCGTAGGTCTGCGCCAACTCACCCTCGCTGCCCGAGGCCGTCATCATGGCGTTGGGGTTGACCGCGTTGTAGGTGGCCTCGTCCCAGTGCGAGATGGACGAGCCCGGCTCGTAGGTCGTGGGCGCGTGGATCTTGGGCTTGGTCGGGCAGGCTGCCCGCTCCGAGGGGCCGCAGTTGCTCTGACCGGACGCAGCAGACCTGGCGGCGGCAACGCCCAGCGGCCCGTTCCAGAACACGTTGTCGCTGGTGATCGCAGCTTCGAGTTGGGCGCTGCCGTCCGGGAACGACGTCACCGCCTGGCCATCGCCGAGCACCAGGAAGGTGTCGAAGATCGCCGGGTTGCCGGTCCCGCCGGTGGTGTAACAGGTGCCGCCACCGCAGCCGGTGGTGGCGAAGAAGCCGAGGCCGTGCAGGACCTCGTGCATCATCGTGCCGATGAAGTCGATCTTGGCCGGGTCGGTCCGACCGACGGAGAAGTCCCAGTCGATGTCGCCGTTGATCTCCGACTCGACGTGGAACTCACCAGGCTCCGCGTGGTCGGTTCCGGTGATCGCGTTGGCCAGGGCGACCGCGTATTCGACGTTGTCCCTGGGCGCGCCCGGGAAGTTGACCAGCGAGAACGCCGCCCCGGCCGCGGCGAGCGTGCTCGGGTCGCCGCCGATGTTCCAGTCGATGGTCATGCGCACCGGCACCATCGAGCCGAGGTGGTCGTCGAGGATTTCCTCGACGGCCTCCATCGCCGCGCGGGCCTCGGCCGGCATGTCGCTGTCGAACGTGTACTCCAACACCAACTGCGGCATGTCGGCCGCGGCAGCCGGGGCGGCAAAGGCCACCGCCGACGTGCTGGCCAAGGCGGCGATGGCCACGCTGCTGAGAACACGACGACAAGCGCTGGCCATGGGATGCCCGATGATCGACCCGAACTGCTCGAGCCGAACCTAGGACCACAGCGGTCGCCGCCGCAAGGCCCCGACCGACTGGCCCGCTCCGTCGACGGCCAGGAACGTCAGCCCTCGCGGGCGAAGATCGTGTCCTTGCCCAGGTAGGGCTGCAGTGCCGGCGGGACGGAGACGGAGCCGTCCTCGTTCTGGTGGGTCTCCACCAGGGCGATCATGGTGCGGCCGACCGCACATGCGGTCCCGTTGAGGGTGTGGACCAGTTCGGTCCCGCCCTCGACGCGACGTCGCGCCTTGAGCCGACGGGCCTGGTAGTCGGTGGTGTTGGAGCAGGACGTCAGTTCGCGGAACGCGTCCTGGCCCGGGAGCCAGACCTCGATGTCGAACTTGCGTGCCGCGGACGCCCCGAGGTCACCGACCGGGATGTCGACCACCTGGTAGTGCAGGCCGAGGCCGGAGACGATCTCTTCCTCGATGGACAGCAGGCGCAGGTGCTCCTCGGAGGACTCCGAGGCCGGCACGAACGCGAACAACTCGACCTTGTCGAACTGGTGCACGCGGAAGATGCCGCGGGTGTCCTTGCCGTACGTCCCGGCCTCGCGGCGGAAGCAGG
>CBDTZE010000529.1:0-1622 GCA_965364815.1 uncultured Nitriliruptoria bacterium
GGGCGGTGCCTTCGCCGTCGAAGCCGATGCCCAGTCCCGTCGGGCCGAGCGGATCGTCGACGATCGTCAGGTCGTCGTCGAACTGCGCCTCGCCCATCTGGATCGCCGATTGCCCCTCGGCATGGGCCTTGGCGTTGAAGCCGTACGCGGACAGGAAGATGGACAGGGTCGCGGCCGCCTCGGGGGAGAGCAGTACCGGCAGGCGCCCGGGGGCGAACTCGGCGGGGCGTTCGGCCAGGTCCGCCAGGCGACGGGCGACGCCGCCCTCGTGGGTTCCGTTGAGGTCGCCGATGGAGACCGACGTGGCGTGTGCGCTGCCGGAGGAACCGGACGGGAGACGGTGGATGCCGTCGAGGGTGGCTCGGGTCGAGCGCTGTTGGAACGCCGCCCCGGCGCTGGTGACCAGCGCCGTCGTGGCGACCTCGGTGTCGCAATACCCGGCCGCGTTGCCACCACCGGTCTCCACGAACTGCCGCACGATCTCCGTGCGATCGGCAGGCGTCGCGTCGAGGGTGTCCTGTGCGACGTGCCCGGGGTCGATGGCCTCACCGGCACCGACCACACCGGGCCAGGTCGGGTCGACCGGGGCGGCCGTGGCCAGGTCCTGCGCCCGCGCGACCAGGCCGCGAAGGCCCTCGTCGGTCACGTCGGAGGTGCTGGCGCTGGCGACGCGGCCGTCGCGCACGATGGTCAGGCTGACGCCGGTCGCGTCCTCGCCGACGTGCTGGTGCACGAACGACTCGGCGAACCGGGTGAGCCCGGCGCGTTGGTGGTTTGCGGTGACCAGGACCTCGTCACCACTGGCCAGTGCCAGGACGGCCTGGGCGATGTCGATCGGTTCGCGGCTCATGCTCGCACCCCCACGCGGACGTCGTGGAACCTCGCCGGGGCGGCCGGGTGGGCCGTGTGCATGGTCTGCATCGGTTGCCCCTTGCCGCAGTTCGGCAGGCCCCAACAGCGCCAGTCGTCGCCGCCGGCAAGCATGTCCAGTGAGCCCCAGAACGTCGGGGTGATCCCGGTGTAGGTGGGGTTGCGCAGCATGCGGCCCTGCTTGCCGTTCTTGATCTCCCAGGCGATCTCGCAACCGAACTGGAAGTTGAGGCGGCGGTCGTCGATCGACCAGGAGCGGTTCTGCGACATCATCACGCCGTCGTCGGTCGCGGCGATGATCTCCTCCAGCGACGAGTCGCCGGGCTCCAGCCCGACGTTCGTCATCCGCACCATCGGCAGGCGGTCGTACCCGTCGCTGCGGACCATGCCGCCCGGCTCCAGTCCGGCGAGGTGGGAAGTGTCTCGCCCCGACAGGACGCCCACCCAGATGCCGTCGCGGACGATGTCGACGGCCTGCGCCGGGGTGCCCTCGTCGTCGAAGGCGAAGGTGCCCATCGCGCCGGGGATGGTGGCGTCCGCCGTGATGTTCATCAGCTCCGAGCCGTACTTCAGCGAGCCCAGCTGGCTGAGATCCAGGAACGACGTCCCGGCGAAGGCGGCCTCCCAGCCGAGGATCCGGTCCAACTCGACGGCGTGGCCGACGGACTCGTGGATCTGCAGCGCGGTCTGGCTGGAGTCCAGGATCAGGTCCATCGTCCCGGCCGGGCACTCGGGCGCGGTCAGGAGGGCCT
>CBDTZE010000530.1:0-1595 GCA_965364815.1 uncultured Nitriliruptoria bacterium
GAGGGTTGCGAGTTGTCCAGCCACCCCTACGCCCCGTTGTCGGCGCATGCCCGCGACGTCGTGGCGACACAAGGCGACGACACCCCGATCATCTGGCGCCACCGCGACGAACGCTTCACGGAGAAGCTCGCCACGCCGGACATCACGATCGGTGACCTGGTCGGCGACGTCGACCCGATCAAGGTGGCGGAGGGTCGGCACCTGTCGGACGAACGGACCATCCACTTCGGTCTGCTGCCACGGACCAACCGCGGCATCTTCGCGGTCAACGAACTTCCTGACCTCGCCGAGCGCGTCCAAGTGGCCCTGTTGAACGTCCTCGAGGAACGCGACGTCCAGATCCGCGGCTTCACCTTCCGGCTGCCGCTGGACGTGCTGCTGGTCGCCACGGCCAACCCGGACGACTACACCAACCGCGGCCGGATCATCTCCCCGCTCAAGGACCGGTTCGGGGCGCAGGTCCGGACGCACTACCCCACCGACCGGGCGACCGAGGTCACGATCGCCCGCCAGGAGGCCGGCGCTCCTCCCCCGGACGTGTCGGTCGTGGTGCCGGCGTTCCTCGACGAGGTCGTTGCAGAACTCACCCATGAGTTGCGGGGCAGCCACCACGTCAACCACCGCTCCGGCGTCTCCGTTCGCTTCACGATCGGGGCGAGAGAAACCATGATCGCCAGCGCGGTGAGACGCGCGGTCCGGACGGGGGCGACCACCGCCGTTCCCCGGATCGTCGACCTCTGGCCGATCGTGCCCGCCGCGATGGGGCGCATCGAGTTCGACACGCTGGAGGAAGGCCACGAGACCCAGATCGTCGCCGACCATCTGCGCCGCGCGATCCTCACGGTCTTCCGCGAGCGGCTCCTTGGACTCGACCTCGATCCGCTGGTCGAGCGGTTCGATCGAGGGCTGGTCGTGCAGACCTCGGACCTGACGCCCGGCGATGCCGTGCTGGCCGGTGTCGAGGATCTCGGCCTCTTGCCCGAACTCCTGGCGGCGCTGGACGCTGCCGGGGAGGCACCGGGGCTGGCCGCGTCCGCGCTGGAGTTCGCGCTGGAAGGCCTGCATCTGGGCCGCCGCCTCAACAAGCAGGAGGACGGACCGGCTGCCTGGCGGTTCGCCACCTGACGAGGAGCCGAGGATGAGCAGCGCCTATCGCGCCTGGGACGGGACGCAGGACCCGCTGCGCCCGCGCCCCGACGTGGCCGGCATCCTCGATGAACTCAGCCATGACCTGCTGCAGGGCTTCGGCGGCCGGGCAGCCCTGCGGGACCTGCTGCGACGCGGGCCCGAGGGTATGCGCGGACTCGATGACCTGCGGCGAGGACTGAACGAGCGCCGCGCCGGCATGCGGGACCTCGCGGACGCAGCGGCGCCGATGCGGGAGATCCAGCACGAACTCGACGACATCGTGGAGCAGGAACGCGAGGCGCTGACGTTCTCCGCCGCCGATGACGCCGTCTTCCGTCAGTTGTCGCTGGACACGTTGCCCGATCGGCTCGGCCAGAAGCTCGAGCAGTTGCGGAGCCACCGGTGGGAGTCCCCCGGGGCGGCCCAGCGCTTCGCCGACCTCGACGACCGACTGCGGTCGGACTTCC
>CBDTZE010000531.1:0-1593 GCA_965364815.1 uncultured Nitriliruptoria bacterium
ACGCTTCGCGGACGATGCCCATGGTGGCCTGGAGCGCGGCGAAGTCCTCAGCGGTCATGCGACGACTGACGCTCTGCTCCTGCTGGCCCTCGTTGGTCGCCATCGCGTTGGCGGCAGAGGGCGCCTTGGTCGGCGTCACGACATCGACATCCGCCACAGCCGACGAGCGGGCTGCGAGAGCCGCGACACGCGGGGAATGGAGAAACACCGGCGGAGCGGCGAAGGCGCTGGCCAAGTACATCGCTCACTCCTTCCGTGGCGTGATGCGGTGATGCGGGGGATGCATTGCCCAGTGTGGCCTGTCGACCACCCCGCCACGGAAGGTTTGGCTGGAAATGTCCGCCAGATGGCGCAGGTGCTCCCGGCCGATCGGCCGGAAACGTGCGCCAGAGCTCAGGGTTGGAGTCGTCTCAGGCGCTCGTCCTCAACTGCGACCCGAACCTGGTCACCCACCGCGGGCGCCTGCGCCGGGTCGACGGGGACGACCAGTCGTCGACCGTCGTCGAGGGAGACGACCGCATGCCAGCCGGCGCCGGCGACCAGTTGGGTCACGGTGCCCGTCAGCGGTCCGGCTTGATCCAGGCGCGCGGCGTCGGGCGGCACGAGGTCGAAGTCCCCGTCCGGCCTCAGCAGCACGTTCGGGTGACCCATGAGTCGCGCGACGGTCGCCGACGTCGGTTCCAGCCACAGTTCGCGGGAGGTCCCACCCTGGACGACCCGGCCCTGGTCGAGCACCGTGATGCGGTCAGCGAGGGCCGCCGCCTCCGCCGGGTCGTGCGTGACCAGGATCGCGGTCGTGCCCTCCTGGCCGAAGAGTTCGTTCAGCAGGGCGAGCAACTCGCCGCGCAGGCCGGCGTCGATGGCACCGAGTGGCTCGTCCAGCAGGAGCACGGCGGGCTCGGCGGCAAGGGCTCGGACAAGGGCCACGCGCTGGCGCTGTCCACCCGAGAGCGTGCTGACGTCCCGATCGCCGAGTCCGGCCAGGCCCACCCGGTCCAACCATCTCGTGGTCTCGTGGTCACGTTCCTTGCGCCCGCGTCCGGCCAGTCGCGGCGCGAACGCGATGTTCTGGGCGACCGTGGCATGGGGGAACAGGGCGAGGTGCTGGAACACCATGCCGACGCCACGTTGATGGGTGGGCAGGTCCGTGACGTCCCGACCGTCGATCTCGATCCGTCCGTCCTTGGGCGTGACCAGTCCGGCGATCACACGGAGCAACGTGGACTTGCCCGACCCACTCTCGCCGAGGACCGCGACGACCTCGCCGGATCGCACGTGCAGGTCGACGTCGTGCAGGACGAGGTGGCCGTCGTAGCCGGCCTGCAGGTCGGTGACGTGGAGATCGCTCATGCGTCGGCTCCGGACAGCAGGCGGGGCGGATCGGCGAGGACGCCGACGGCGACGACCAGGGAGGTCACCAGCACCAGCAGCACCACGGACAGCGCCATCGCCTGGCCGAAGGCTGCGGCACCGGGTTGCGACAGCAGTCGCAGGATCGCCAACGGGACGGTGGTGGACTCGGGACGCGCGATGAAGACGGTGGCGCCGAACTCGCCGGCGGAGATGGCGAAGGCGAAGGCGGCGGCGGTCGCC
>CBDTZE010000532.1:0-1591 GCA_965364815.1 uncultured Nitriliruptoria bacterium
CCAGTCCCAGCCACACACGGCGGATCTCGGCGACGAGGGCCGTCGGCTCACGGTCAGACTGCAGGACCAACGGTGTCCCGCAGGCCCGGCTGTCCAGCGGGATCGCCGCGGCAAGGCGTCCTTGCCGATAGGACGCGCCGGGCGCGCCGTCGAAGGCCGCGTCCGCTTCCGGGCCGACCACGACCTCGCTGCGACCGTCGCGTGCGACGACCACGGCGCCCCGGTCTGCCAGCAGGGCCACCGCCGTGTCCATGGTCGCGCGGTCGGCCAGGAAGTTCAGGCGGAACTGCACCTCGGCGCAGGTGCGTGCGTCGTCAAGAAAGCCGGCGACCTGCTGGGTCTCCGCTTCGAGGGTGTCGAGGTGCTGCGTCACCAACTGCCCGCGCGTCAGCAGGGCCAACGGGACAGCGAAGGCCAGCAGCGCGAGCGCCAGGACGAGGATCGTCGAGAGGACCAGGCGTTGTCGCATCGTCAGCCCTCGAACCGGAAGCCGATGCCACGCACGGTCACCAAGAGCGAGGCGTGCTCGCCAAGCTTTCGGCGAAGACCCGAGACGTGCATGTCCAGTGTCCGTGACGTGCCGACCCAGTCGGTGTCCCAGACCTCGCGCACCAGGTCCTCGCGGGTCACGACCGTCCCGGCACGGCGGACGAGTACGACCAGCAGGTCGAACTCCGTCGGCGTGAGGTCGACCTCGTCGTCTCCGAGGATGGCGCGACGGGCGGCGCGGTCGATCCGGACCGGACCGGCCTCCACCTCGTCGGGTTCGTCGGTCGTGCCCGTGCGTCGCAGCAGGGCGCGCAACCTGGCCGTCAACTCCGCCAGGCGGAAGGGCTTGGCGACGTAGTCGTCCGCCCCAGCATCGAGGCCCACGACGAGATCCATCTCTCCCGCCCTCGCCGTGAGCATGAGGATCGGCAAGTCGGGGCGGCCGTCGCGGCGCAGGCGACGGCAGACCTCCAGCCCATCCATGTCCGGCAACCCCAGGTCAAGGATGACCGCGTCCGCCCGAGCGGCCTCGGCGAGTGCAGCCCGTCCTGTCGTGACGTGCACGACCTCATAGCCCTGGCCGCCGAGCGCGGCGACGAGGGGGCGGGCGATGCCCTCGTCGTCCTCGACGAGCAGCAGGCGGGTGGTGGTGGGCATGGCCGAAGCGTAAGGGCGCCCGAGACCGCAGCCGGGTGCCTTGACACTTCCTTGACGAAGTACGGGGCGATCCCTCATGGACCGATGAGGACACTGGCGTCCACGCCCCACCCATGGAGTCGCCCGATGTCGGACACCGAGACCACCGTCCTGCCCCCCACGCCAGTGACGTACGACCCCGACGTCAACAACCCCTTCGCACAGGCCCCGCCCCGCCGTCCGCTGTACGGCCCGCCCGCTCCCCCCGTTGAACCGCCCGCCGTGGAGCCCCCCGTCGTGGATCCTGCCGCCGCGGCCCCGAAGGCGTTCGGCTTCCGCCACCTGGTGGGCACAGCCGCCCTGGCTGCCGTCATCTCCGCAGGCGTGGCCGTCCCGGTTGCACAGAACGTGGGCCGGGACTCCGCAACCTCCGAAGCGGCGGCACTCCTCGCTGGCGCCTCGGCTG
>CBDTZE010000533.1:0-1585 GCA_965364815.1 uncultured Nitriliruptoria bacterium
GTGCACGGCGAGGAGCTCACCGTCGGGGATGCGCTGGACCTGATCAACGGCGCACAGCATCATCGGACCGTCGATCTCACGGCCCGCCCTGCGGAACCCGTCGTGCTGGCCCAGCCGTCCTCCGGAGTCACCGTCCGTCTTCTTGCGGGAAAGCTCGGCGAGCACGTCGGGCCGACCCTGGCCGGCAGGTTGACGGCCATCGTCCATGCCACCGTCACGCCGGGGGAGCAGCTCCGACTGCCCTGGTCAGTGGCCCTCCGTGCGCGGGCCTTCGTCCTGGCTGGCCGAGCGATCATCGGAACGGAGCGCAGCGAGGTGCAGGTCGGCGAGTTCGTGGTGCTCGAACGCAAGATCGGCGTGACCGAGGACGTCATCGCCATCGACGCCTGTGACAGCTGCCACCAGAACCTCGAGGTGCTGTTGGCCGGCGAGTGGGCTCCCTGACGCTCAGCGCGGCAGGAAGCGACCCGCGCGGAGCACGTCGGTGATTCGGCCACGGGCGGCCGGGGCCATCGTCCACGACATGATGTCGAGTTCCATGACGACGACGGTCGCCGTGCCCATGACGACGTGGGCGCTTGTCAGGCGCTGGACCAACTCGCCCCACACGGGCTCATGGCCGACGAGCATCACGGAGTCCGCATCGTCCGGTGCCTTGGCTGCGACGTCCAGGGCCGCCCCGACCGAACTCATGTAGAGCGACTCCCTCGTCTCCACAGTCGTCGACCAGTCGCCAGCCAGGACGGCCCGCTCCAAGGTCGTGTGGGCTCGGACCGCGGTCGAGGTGTAGGCAAGGTCCGGTACGAGTCCGGCCGAGGTCAGCAGCTCGCCGATCGCGTCAGCCGACCTCCGGCCACGATCGTTGAGGGTGCGGTCGTGGTCGGCCCCACCGGTGTCCCAGTCGGACTTGCCGTGCCGCAGGACCAACAGTCGGCGCATGAGAAGTTCCTTGGGTGGGAGGGGCGCGACCAGAGTGTTGCAGGTCTTGGTGCGGGCAAGCGACCTCAGCGCAGGCGCTGGACCAGGGCCGGGAGTTCCTCGATGGGGCTCCCGGCCTGCAGCGATCCCTCGCGCGTCGCGTCCCACTCGGCGATGGCACGCAGTGTCTGGGACAGCGGCCGCAGGGTCAGCCCGTCGTCGGCTGCGCGGGCATGGCTGCGCCGCTTGAACGTGCTGTCGGCATCCAGCAGCCACATGGGCAGATCCGACGAGGGCTCCGCGCCGGCGTCCAGCAACTGCTGCGCGGTCGCGCGAACGACCTCGGCCCGTGAGTCGGTCACGGCGTGTGCCAGCAAGGCCAGGTCGGCGAGGTGGATCGGCACCCCGACGACGTTGTAGGGGCCGGGCAGGCCCTGCTCGACGCAATGCACACTGAAGGCGCCGAGGTCGGCGGCGTCCACGACCTGCGCCCAGGCGGTCGGGTCGTCGGGAACGACCAGGACGGCGCTTCGTGCGGCCGCACGAACCCACCACGTGGTGCGGTCCGTCGGGTCGTGGGGGCCAGCGACGAGAAAAGCTGACCCGACTGCAACTTTCGGGTTGTTTCGATCGATGACGTCGCCAGCGATGTGCTCGCGGATGAATT
>CBDTZE010000534.1:0-1575 GCA_965364815.1 uncultured Nitriliruptoria bacterium
GACGACGATCCGCGAGGTTGCGCCACCGGACGCCGATCCCAGCGCCTCCCCGTCGCCGTCGCCGTCCCCGTCGCCATCACCGTCGCCGTCGCCGTCACGGTCGCCGAAACCCAGCGACCCCCCGGCGGACGAGCCTGTCCGGGCGACGAGCGACAGCCAGCGGGTCTGAGCCTTGCGAAGCCCCTACGGTTGGGAAGGTGGTGGCGTCGCTCGACGTTGGAACGGGCACACCCCACATCGCGACACGCCCCGGATCCAGGAGTCAGCACCCGTGCCACCGACTGATGCCCTCTCGCTGGGCGATCTCGCCCCGACGTTCGCCCTGCCGGACCTCCACGAGACGCGGCAGATGTTGCCCGAACTCGTCAGCACCTCGGCGGCGACCGTGATCTTCTTCTCGTCGAACCACTGCCCGTATGTCAAGCACATCGAGATCGCCCTCGGCGACTTGGCGAGGGAGTTGGCGTCCGAAGGCGTGTCGTTCATGGCGATCTGTCCGAACGACGTGACGACGCATCCAGAAGACGGCGTCCCCGGCCTGCTCGACCAGGCCAAGCGGGCCGGGTGGGAGTTCCACTACCTCGTCGACGAGTCGCAGGACGTCGCCCGCACGTGGGGGGCAGCCTGCACGCCCGACTTCTTCGTCCTCGATGGCGAGGGGCGGCTTCGGTACCGAGGGGCAATGGACGAGTCCTCGCCCGGCAACGGCAAGGTCAACGACGGGGCTGCCCTGCGCACCGCCGTCGCCCATGCCATCCGTGGCGAAAACGCCCCGGAGCCACAGGTCCCGCCGATGGGATGCGGGATCAAGTGGAAGGCCTGAGGTCCCGGGAGACAGCGGCACCGACGCGCCGATGACCGCCTGAGGGGCGCCAGAGCGACAAAGGTGTAGTTCCAGCCATGTCATCCGGCGATACGGTGATCGGGTCAATCCTTCGCCGTCTGCCGGAAGGCCGCCGTACCGTGGCCAACACGACCACGAGCCGTGGGAGCAGTACCTCGGCCAACAAGAAGCCCGCCGCTCGCAAGCCGGCAGCCAAGAAGAAGCCGGCTGCGCGCAAGCCTGCCGCGAAGAAGCCTGCGCCCAAGAAGAAGGGCCCGGGCGCCGGGGCGCGCCTGATCGCGATGATCACCGAGCACGTCGGCGATCATCGCCACGACGTGCTCGGCCTCGGCATGATCCTGCTGGCCGTGCTGTCGGGCATGGGGCTCTGGTTCCAGGCGGCCGGCCCGGTCGGCACGTTCCTCGAGGCCACGTTCCGGGGACTGTTCGGCGTCTACGGGCACGCGATCCCGCCGCTGCTGTTCTGGTTCGGCGGCCTGGTCGTCTTCGACCGTCCACCGGCCTCGATCGGCCGGCAGGCCATCGGCCTCGGACTGGTCCTCCTTGCCGCCATCGGTGGTTGGCACCTGATCCAGGGCGCCCCGTCGCCCAACGAACTCGACGGCATCCGCGCCGTCTACCCGGCCGGTGGCCTTCTGGGCTGGATCGTCTCGGCGCCGCTCGTCGCTGCGCTGTCCATCTGGGGCGCTGCGGCCGTCTTCGTCGTCCTGTTGGTCCTGGGTGTCCTGATC
>CBDTZE010000535.1:0-1575 GCA_965364815.1 uncultured Nitriliruptoria bacterium
GGTCGCGGTTCAGGCGCTGCTCGATGGCACGGAGCACCGCAACCTGGAACGGGTACCCGGGGTGCCCGCCGGCACCGAGCACGAGACCGATCTTCACACGAGGTTCCTGGGACACGGGATGGGTTACGTCACCGTAGGTTACGGCACCGTAGGTTGCGTTCGTCACCGTGACCGGCAAGGTTGGCGCTGTGCGACCATCTCTCGACCGGTTGCAGGAATCAGTGAGGCGACCATGACAGCGGCCACCAATCCCGTCCAGCGGCTCTACGACGGCTTCCTTGCCAAGGACGGCGACGCCATGGAGGCGTGTTACGCCAAGGACGCGACCTTCCGCGACGAGGTGTTCGACCTCCACGGCGCCGAGGAGATCGGCGCCATGTGGAAGATGCTCCTGGCCCGTGGCGCCGACCTGACGCTGGAGGTCTCCGGCATCCGGGCCGACGCGACCGCGGGGGCAGCGCACTGGGAGGCCGACTACACGTTCTCGGCGACCAAGCGCAAGGTCCACAATGTCATCGAGGCGTCCTTCGTCCTGCGTGACGGCCTGATCCAACAGCACGTCGACCAGTTCGACTTCTGGTCGTGGACGCGCCAGGCACTCGGCCCGGTCGGGCTCGTCGCTGGTTGGACGCCGATGGTGCGCAGCAAGGTCCAGAACGAGGCGGCACGCGGGCTGGAGACGTGGCGCAAGCGTGGTGTCTGACGAGATGGTTGATCGCCAGGTCGAGGCCGACGAGCTCGCGGACCTGACGGGTCGGGTCGTGCGAGGCGCGACGGCATCCGGCCTGACCGTTCGGGGCGCCGACTGGTCCGAGGCCCAGATCGTCGACGGTCACTTCGACCGCTGCGACCTGACCGACCTCGACCTCGCGGGCGCGGTGGTCCGCTCGACCTCGTTCACGAACTGCATCCTGCGTGGCGTCAACCTCGCCACCGCGACCCTCGACGGCTGCCGCTTCACCGGCAGCGACCTGACTGAGGCGAGGTTCCTCGGGGTCGACGTCCGGGGCGGCGACTGGTCGTGGGTCAACCTGCGCCACGTGGACCTCGCGGGCCAGGATCTCACCGGACTCCGGTTGGTCGAGGCAGACCTGGGCGGCGCGGATCTCCGCAAGGCCGTGCTGCGCGACGCCGACCTGTCACGTGCCGACTTCCGTCACGCGGTCCTGCGTGACGCGGACCTGCGGGGCGCCACGACCGACGGGGCGAACTTCGACGAGGCGGACCTGCGGGGCGCGACCGGGGGACTGGCGCTGGCTGTCCGGCTCGCCGAACAACGGGGCGTCGACGTCGACCCCAGCGGCTGACCGGTCAGCGGGTCCAGATCATCGCGTCGGTGACGCCCGGCATCTCGCGCAGCACCACGATCGAGCCGTCGGACGGGTCGAACTCGACCAGCGCCCCGGCGTCGAAGTCCGCGAGCCACGCCTTGCCCGACTGCCGGAACGACAGCGCCGCCCCGTTGCCCAGGACCGTGACGAGTCCGGCATCGACCGAGCCGTCCGTCCGCGTCCCGGAGAGCACGCCGCCCCGGTCGCCACCCGCCCGGACCGTGGCGATGAACTCGTTGCCGGT
>CBDTZE010000536.1:0-1568 GCA_965364815.1 uncultured Nitriliruptoria bacterium
TCCCGCGCGAGGACGTGGCCACCGTCCTGCGTGCCTGCCTCGACGACGACCGCACCGCCGGGCACGTCCTCGAGGTCGTCTCCGGCGACTCGCCAGTCGTCGACGCCCTGTCGGCCCTGATCGGCTGACGACACCCACGTGGAGGGCGAGTTTCGAGGGTGGAACAGACGACGCCTCGACCGGTTGACCCGGTCGGGGCGTCGTCGAGGTGCGGGTCAGGTCAGCAGGTGACGACCAGGCCGCGGTTCGCGACACCACCGACCGTGGTGCCCCTTGCCGCGTTGAAGACGCACTGCGCGGACGTGCCGCTGAGCTTCGGACCGGCCATGCCCGGCCCCGAGGTGTAGCCCCACGAGTTCACGGAGATGATCGAGCCCGTGCCCGTTGCCTCGTCCATCGGCTGGACCCAGGGCCCACCCGACGCACCACCCGAGAGCAGACAGTTGGGCATCCACCAGTTGGCGGAGCCCTCGGTCCCCATGTTCTCCTTGCAGTACATGAAGTACGGGTCGTCCGCCTGCGAGTAGCCCAACGCGTGGTTGGTCGAACCGACCGACGGCGCGGACCACTGCACCGGCAGGTCGCCGGCGATCGTGTCCAGCGCACCAGCGGACCCCGAGCCGGCGTGCGCGTCGTCACCGACGACGTAGTAGGCGTAGTCCCATGGGATGTTGTTCGGGAAGGTGCGGGTCGTCCAGTTGACGTCCACGACACCGTGGTCCGGCGCCCAGCAACCCAGCGGGTCGTTGCTGCAGTTGGTGTCCGTGCCAGCGCCCGACGTGCCGTCCTGGTTCGGGATGAACAGGACGTTGCGAGCGAAGACCTTGTTGACGTCGTCGTAGACGCAGTGCGCTGCGGTGATGATGACGGAGCGACCGGAAGCGCCGTCGGTCATGACGGTGCCCGAGCAGACGTAGCCAGCCCACTGCGCACCGTTGGACGGCATCTCGAAGTAGATCCGGCCGGCTGCGGTCTGGACTGCTCCAGCGAACGACCAACGACTGTTGGTCACGTCACCGCCGGGAGGCGGAGGCGGCGGGGTGCCGCCGGTGTCGACCGTGAAGCCAACGGTCGGCGAGACGGCGGTGTTGCCGCCCTTCGCGCCGTTGTCCTTGGCCGTGACGAACCAACCCCAGGACCCGTTGGTGAAGCCGCTGAGGCTCACCGCATAGGTGTCACCGGAGGCGGCGGGCGTGAAGTTCTGTGTCGTGCTGTCCGGGAAGACCACGGTGAAGGTGACGGTCTTGAGGCCACTGGCATCGGTGATCGTGGCGGAGAAGTCCACGGCCGCGCCGACGGTCGTCCCCGACGACGGCGTCATCGCGGAGATGCTCGGCGGTGTCGTGTCCTTGCCCCCGCCACCAGGCTTGCCCCGAGTCTCCTTGTCACCCTCGGCCGAGGTCGCCGTCAAAGACGGTCGCTGCGGCTGGCCGTTGCCGTGCCCGTGGCCGACGATCTGGCCGTCGGCTCGTCGCTGCCAGGCGACGCCGTCGGCGTCGAGCACGAGCTCGCGCGGCTGCGCCGTGGCGATGCGTGCGTCGTCCCAGTGCGCGGCGACGGCGGCGGCG
>CBDTZE010000537.1:0-1560 GCA_965364815.1 uncultured Nitriliruptoria bacterium
GATGCGGTGACCCCACCAGATCTGGCGGGAGATGCACCAGTCGTGCAGGTTCTCCAGCCAGCTCATGAACGACTTCTTGAGCCGCTCCGGGTACAGGACGGTGTCGCCCGCCTCCATGGCGGCGATGGCCTTGTCCGCCATGGGGCGCACGGCCACGAACCACTGGTCCGACAGCATGGGCTCGACCACGGTCTTGCAGCGCGAGCACTGCCCGACCTGGTGGGTGTGCTCCTTGACCTCGCCCAGCAGACCCAGTTCCGCCAGTGCGGCCTTCACGGCCTTGCGCGCGGCGAAGCGGTCCATGCCCGCGAACTGGCCACCGAGTTCGTCGTTGACCGTCCCGGCGAAGGTCATCATCGCCGGCATCTCGAGGTCGTGGCGCTTGCCGATCTCGTAGTCGTTCGGGTCGTGGGCCGGCGTGATCTTCACGGCGCCGGAGCCGAACTCCGGGTCGACGTAGTCGTCGGCGATGACGGGGATCTCGCGATCCTGGAACGGGTGCTTGACGGTCTTGCCGATGACGTCGGCGTACCGCTCGTCGTCGGGGTGCACGGCGATGGCCGTGTCCGCCAGCATGGTCTCGGCGCGGGTCGTCGCGACCGTGATGCCGGCCTTGCCGTCGCCGTCGGTGAAGGGGTAGGTGAACGAGGCGAGCTCGCCGACCTTCTCCTCGTGGTCCACCTCAATGTCGCTCAGGGCCGTCGCGCAACGCGGGCACCAGTTGATCAGGCGGTTGCCCTGGTAGATCAACCCCTGCTCGTACAAGGAGACGAAGACCTCACGCACGGCGCGCGAACGCGGCTCGTCGAACGTGAACGCCTCGCGCTCCCAGTCGGCGGACGTGCCCAGGCGGCGAAGCTGCTCCAGGATCACACCACCGGATTCGGCCTTCCACTCCCAGACCCGCTCCAGGAACTTCTCGCGGCCGAGGTCGTGACGGGTCAGGCCCTCCGCGGCCAGTTGCTTCTCCACCACGTTCTGTGTCGCGATGCCTGCGTGGTCGGTGCCCGGGACGAAGACGGCGTTCTTGCCCTGCATCTTGGCGTGCCGGATCATGGCGTCCTCGACCGCGAAGGTCAGGGCGTGCCCGATGTGCAGCGAGCCGGTGACGTTCGGCGGCGGGAAGACGATGGCGAAGGGCTCGCCCGGGTCGTCTGCCTCGGCGTGGAAGAGGCCCGCCCCGACCCAGTCCTCGTAGAGGTCTGATTCGAAGGCTGCGGGCTCGTAGGCCTTGGGAAGGTCGACCACGTCGGGCACTCCGGAAACTGCGGCGATGGGGAACCGGCGAGGCTACTGCCGGCATGGTGACGCCCCGTTCGCCCCACGTGCACTGCGCGGAACCCGGCCGCCAGCGACCGGCCCGCCACGCGTCGTCGTGCCTACCCTCCGGGCACCCTCTGCTGCCTCGTCGGCCCACCTGTCGGCGGGACAGCATCCGTTCCACACACGGAGCCTCGTATGTCGCGTCTGTTGCCTGCCCGCCTGCTGCCCTCACGCCAGGCCATGACCGGCATCGCCACGGTCGTCGGTGTCGTCGCCAGTGCCGTCGTCCAGATCGGA
>CBDTZE010000538.1:0-1551 GCA_965364815.1 uncultured Nitriliruptoria bacterium
CCGCCAGCCGGACGGCCTCGACCATCACGGCCGTGGCGGTTGCCGCGTCGCGCAGACTGGCGACCTCGACGGGTTGCCCGATGTTGTGGCGGAAGTACTCGCGGATCTTGTCCGACAGCTCGTCGGCGTTCTCCTGGAAGCCGTACGGCGTGTCGAGGAACACCCGCTGACCCGCGCCACTGGCCGTCCCGATCCGTTGGTGGGGCGTCACCATCGTCGGGGTGGTCTCCCCCGATCCCATGAGCACCAGGCGGCCGGTCATGCCATGGCCTCCGCGTCGACGTCGCCGAGGTGCGCCAGGATCTGCTGTGCCACGAGGTCCGGGTCCTGGGCATGGACGTCGTGCACGCGGTCGTCCACCCACCGCAGCGACACGTGGGGCCACCCCTCGATGGCCTTCTCGAGACCTTCGGGGACCGGGGCCGACCCACGACCATCACGTCGCACGAGCAAGAGCAGGGTCGGCACCGTGGCCGCCGCCAACTGGGCACGCACGTCGGTCTCCCAGAGCGAGGCCACGATCTGCAGATGCTGTTCCAGGGGCAGCCAGGGAGCGACCGTCCCGTCATCACGGTGCTCGAAGTTGGCCATGCCGGCGTCGACGGCCCACGGGGCGAAGTCCGGTTGGAACTGCTGCATGCGAGCCCGCATGGTGTCGGCCGGTGTACCGGCCAGCTTCGGCGGCGTGAGCGCCCGTCGAGCCGACTCCCAGTCACCGTCGAAGGCGCCATGCAGGTCGATGGCACCGCCGTCAACGGCGACCGCCCCGGCGATGAGGTCCTGACGGCTGGCCAGTGAGACGACGATGGAGCCTCCCCAGGACTGCCCCACGACCAGCGGCCGCGTGAAGCCCACGGCCGCCGCGACGTCCAGGACGTCCTGCGCCGCCTGCGCCGTGCTGTGGCCGGTGGCGGTCTGCTGGGACCGGCCGTGGCTGCGCAGATCGACGGCGACGTTCGGATGACCGGCCTTGGAGAGCCGCTCGGCGACCCCGTCCCAGAGGCGGGCGTTGGATGCCAGGCCGTGGACCAGGACGATCCCGCGACCGCTGCCGTCCATGCCGCGGCGCAACACCCGGAGCCGGGTGCCGTCCTGCACGGTGACGTGGTCGAGAGCTTCCATTGACCCCCAGCCAACCACGCCACGCGGGGTCGTACGCTCGCCGGCATGACTTCTTCCTTGCGTCCGCCGACCCTCGCCTCGGCCCTCGTCATCGCCCTGCTGGCCACGGCCTGCAACGGGGGCGCCACTCCCGTCGGTGACGTCGACGCGGCGCCACTGGCCATCGCCGAGGCACCGGACCCGACCGTCGCTGCCCCGGCGACGACCGAGTCGGCAACGCCGCTGCCCCGGCCGACCACGACCATCGGGTCCCCACCGTCACCGGACACCACGGCCAGCCCCAGCCCCACGCCGTCGACCGAAGCGGCGACCCGCGCTGAGGCGAGCGCCAGCCCCTCCCCCAGCGCCAGCACAGCCGCCCCGGCACCCGCAAAGGCGACGTCGAGCCCCACACCCAGCGCCGCCCCGAAGCCGACACCGACGTCGACA
>CBDTZE010000539.1:0-1548 GCA_965364815.1 uncultured Nitriliruptoria bacterium
CGACCTGCTCGGCGCCGTTGGAGTGGCCGTCGAGGCCGGGCTTGCCGACGAGGATCCGAAGCTTGCGGCCGAGGCGTTCCTCGACGGCCTGGACGCGCTTGCGGCCGGCGGCGAGGCTGTCGGCCAGCGGGCCGCCCTGGGCCGTGGCTCGGTCGGACACCCCGGTCGGTCCGCGGTACTCGCCGAAGACGTCGCGCAGCGCCTGCGACCACTCGCCGGTCGTGACGCCGGCCTTGGCGGCGGCCATCGAGGCGGCAAAGAGGTTCTCGTCGGTGTCGGCGATGCGCTTGAGATCGGCGATGGCGGCCTGTGCCGTGGCTTCGTCGCGCGTGCCCCGGAAGGCCTCCAGCCGGGCGATCTGTTCTGCGCCGGCCGCGGCGTCCACGGTGAGGATCCCGCCTTCGCCGTCGACCAGCGGGCTGGGCTCGGCGTTGGTGTGGGCGTTGACGCCGATGACCGTCTGCTGGCCGGACTCGATCCGACGCAGGCGCTCGGCGTTGGCCCGGACGAGCTCGCCCTTCATGTAGTCGACGCACTCGACGGCGCCGCCCTGCTCCAGGATGTGGTCCAGCTCCGCGGTCGCGCTCTCGATGAGCTCGGCCACCTTGGCGTCCATGACGACCGAGCCCTCGAACAGGTCGCCGTACTCCAGCAGGTCGGTCTCGTAGGCCAGGACCTGCTGCATGCGCAGCGAGAGCTGCTGGTCCCAGGGGCGGGGGAGGCCCAGTGCCTCGTTCCAGGCCGGCAGCTGCACGGCGCGGGCGCGAGCATCACGAGAGAGCGTGACACCCAGCATCTCGATGAGGATGCGGGAGATGTTGTTCTCCGGCTGGGGTTCGGTGAGACCCAGCGAGTTGACCTGCACGCCGTAACGGAACCGGCGCATCTTCGGGTCGGTGACGCCGTACCGGTCCTGCGTGATGCGGTCCCAGAGCTCGACGAAGGCACGCATCTTCGCGACCTCCTCGACGAACCGGATCCCGGCATTGACGAAGAACGAGATGCGACCGACGACGGCCGGGAAGCGGTCCTCGGGGACCTGGCCGGAGGCCTTCACGGCGTCCAGCACGGCGATGGCGTTGGCCAGCGCGAAGGCCAACTCCTGCGTCGGCGTCGCCCCGGCCTCCTGCAGGTGGTAGCTGCAGATGTTCAGCGGGTTCCACTTGGGCATGTGGTTGACCGTGTGGGCGATCATGTCCGTCGTGAGACGCATGGAGGGCCCGGGCGGGAACGCGTACGTCCCGCGGCTCAGGTACTCCTTGAGGATGTCGTTCTGCGTCGTGCCCATCAGTGCGCTGGTGTCCGCGCCCTGCTCCTCGGCGACCGCCGCGTAGAGCGCCAACAGCCACATCGCGGTGGCGTTGATCGTCATCGACGTGTTCATCTTCTCGAGCGGGATGTCGTCGAAGAGCGTCCGCATGTCGTCGATGGACGTCACGGGCACGCCGACCTTGCCGACCTCACCAGCCGCGAGGACGTGGTCGGAGTCGTAGCCCGTCTGCGTCGGCAGGTCGAAGGCAACCGACAGACCGGTCTGGCCCTTGGCGA
>CBDTZE010000540.1:0-1545 GCA_965364815.1 uncultured Nitriliruptoria bacterium
CCCTCGACATCGCCGTCCGGGCCCGCCACCTGATCGACGACGCTCGGGGCGGTGACGGCGGCGCTGGCGGTGACGGGGCTGGCGGTGACGGCGATGACGGGGCTGGCGGTGCGGGGGCTGGCGGTGACGTTCGAGACGGCGCCCTCGACACGGCGGACCACCTCGACACGCTCGTGGTCGGTGCCGACCTCGGGGCGCTGGCCGACCTGCGCGCCTCCATCCTCGCCCCGCTCGCAACCCTGACCCCGGGGGCCGCCGAGCGGCTGACCGAGACCCTGCACGCCTGGCTCACCCACCTCGGCCGCCGGGGCGAGGTCGCGGAGGCACTGCACATCCACCCGCAGACCGTCCGCTACCGCATGAACCAACTGCGCGAGCTCTACGGCGACCGCCTGGACGATCCTCGCGTCGTGCAACAGCTGGTGATCGCGCTCAGCCTCGCCCCGCCCGAACACGCCTGAGCCAGCCGCGACCCCTGGACCCTGCGCGAAACCGTCGCATGGGACGGGAACGAGCCGGCCTCGCCTTTCCCTGCAGCTCGGGGGGCCTTACGCTGGAATCAACTGGGCACACGTTGATCGGGAATGCCTTGGGTTCGACGACCAGGTTCTTCCGGACGCTGCTCAGCATGGTTGCCGCGCTGGCCCTGGTCTTGGCGACCGTGACCGACGCCCAGGCCGCACGATCCCGGACCGACCTCGAGTGGATCGCCGAGCAGGTGCTGCTGGACGCGCACAACACCGCTCGCGAAGCCGCATCACTGGCTCCCATGACGATGTATCGGGACGTGCGCGACGTCGCCCGCGACTGGACCGACCACCAGGCGGCTCGGCGCACGCTGCAGCACAACCCGAACTACCAGACCCAGATCTGCTGTGCGACCGCCCTCGCAGAGAACGTGGCGTTCCGCACCGTCGGTCCCAAGCTGACCGATGCGGCGGTCCGGGCGGCCGTGACCGAGATGCACAAGGCCTACATGCAGTCCTCGGGCCACCGGCGCAACATCCTCGGCGCCTACCCCCAGGTCGGGATCGGCATGGTGCTCGTGAAGGCAGGAAGCCAGTGGGAGGTCTGGTCGACGACCAACTTCCGCGCCCCGGACGGCAACGCACCGGGCACCGGCCTCCCCAAGGCCAGGGACGTCGAGGACACCTGCGGCAAGGCCAAGTCGCCCTCCTTCTCGGACGTTCCCGCAACCAGCGTCCATGCGGCGAACATCGCCTGCATCGAGGACGCAGGGGTCACGGCCGGCAAGGCCGACGGCTCGTACGGCCCCAAGGAGTTCCTGTCCCGCGGGCAGATCGCGACCTTCCTGATGCGGACGCTCGAGGCCGCCGGCGCCAAGGTGCCGGAGGGCGCAGCCTGCTCCGAGGGCGCGCACCGCGTCGGGATGTCGGCGATGCGCGCGTGGAAGATCTTCACCACCGACGACTGTGACGACAGCCGGGAGGTCACACGCGCCGAGATGGCGACGTGGTCGGTCCGGGCGCTGCAGACGGCGCTTGGCAAGAAGGTCCCTGCGGTCGACGCCGACTACTTCAAGGA
>CBDTZE010000541.1:0-1535 GCA_965364815.1 uncultured Nitriliruptoria bacterium
CTCCTCGCCAAAGGTCCGTCGTGCTCCGCGCTCGCGTTCTTGCCCTCCTCGTCGCTGCCTCGACGGTCGCCGTGCTCCCCGCCCAGGCCCAGACGCCTCCGCCCACGACGGGCTTCGAGGACAACGGGGGCGAGGACTGGACGACCCACGAGGAGGAGTTGGCGTTCCTCGAGGCCGTCGACGCCGCGTCGGACCGCGTCGAGATCGAGATCATCCTCGACGAGACCTTCCAGGGTCGCCCGATGCACCTGGTCAAGATCGGCCACCCGGTCCCCCACACCGTCGAGGCAGCCCAGGACATGCCCGTGGAGCTGCACGTCTGCTCCCAGCACGGCAACGAACCCGCCGGCCGCGAAGCCTGCCTGCGATCGCTGCGCGACCTCGCCTTCACGGACGACCCCGCCCGCATCGCCCTGCTGTCCAAGCAGGTGACCCTGTTCATCCCCGCCGCCAACCCGGACGGCCGCGCCTCCAACTCGCGTGAGAACGGCGGCGGCTCCGACCTCAACCGCCAGCACCTCCAGGTCGACCAGCCCGAGGTCCGCGCCATCGGGCGCGTCGTTCGTGACTGGAAGCCGGTCATGAACATGGACCACCACGAGTACGGCCCGACCCAGCCCGGCGTCTACGACGACGACATCCTGATCCTGTGGCCGCGCAACCTCAACGTCCACAAGCCGCTGCAGGACATGGCGCGCTCCTTCGTCCAGGACAGCCTGGTCCCGTGCCTCGCCTCCGACGCGTACTCGGCGGACGAGTACGGCCAGGCCTCGGTCTCCACACCCCTCGCGGACGTGGACGTCCACCAGACCGCTGGCGACTGGGACGACGGCATCTCGCGCAACGCGGCCGGCCTGCGCCACGGCCTCGGCATCCTCGCCGAGTCCGCGGTGTCCGTCAGCCTGACCCGCCCCGCCGAGATTCTCGCAGGCGTCACCTCCGGTGGCGTGACCGGCGACAACCCGGCCTCGATGAACCGCCGCGTTGAGTCACAGGTCGACCTGATCAGCTGCACCCTCGACTGGATGGACGTCAACGGCCCCGCCGGTTACGCGATGACCCGCGAGTCCATGGCCGCCAAGAAGCTCGAAGGCATCAACCAGTCCGCCCCGACCTTCTTCGACGGCCAGGACGAGGACACGACGGTCTCCGGCGCCGTCACCGGCGCGAACGAACCGGGCGCTGGTGTGGCCCCGCAGGACCCCGCGTTCTGCGGCTTCACGCTCACGGCCGACCAGGTCGACTTCGATGTCGAGGAAGCCTTCGACGTCCACGGCATCACCTCGACCCCGACCGACGACGGCGGGCTGTTCGTGACGATGGGCCAGGAGGCGGAGCCGGTGATCGGCGTGCTGCTCGACGAGCGAGGCGAGCGTCACCTCGTCCCCGCCGAGGGGCAGGCCGACTGCTCGGCGTTCAACGTCGTCGAGCCGCCCGCCCCGACACCCGCACCCGCCCCGGCACCTGCACCCGCCCCGCTCCCGGTCACCGGTGGTGGCGTCGCCGCCTTCGGTCTGCTGGCCCTCGCCGGCATC
>CBDTZE010000542.1:0-1531 GCA_965364815.1 uncultured Nitriliruptoria bacterium
GGGCGAAGCGCTGCAGGCGACCGAGGACGCCCTCTTGCGACTGGCACTGGAGCACGACGGCGAGATCACCGCCCGCGTGCGACCCCTGTCCCACGTCGCAGGCATCGTCACCGACCAACCCGACGAGGTGCACTTGCTGCGTTTCCCCGGCCCGTTGGAGTTGGACGCCTACCTCAACGATCCTCGCCGGGCCGAGGTCGACGCCGCCAGCATCGCCCGCACCGAGGTCGTCCCGGTTGGGAGCCTGACAACCCCGGAGGCCTGAGCCTCAGGCTGCTTCGGCCTTGCCGCGGCATTCGAAGGTGAGACCGTTGACCGGCGAGGTCGGCACGAACTTGCCGCCGGCCACCTTGGCCATGATGTGGCAGTTGGTCGGCAACTTGCGACCCACATCCTGGGGCGGGAACAGTCCGTTGCCGTCGAAATCGTGGACCCCGCGGAGCGCCTCGACCATCTTGACACGGGTGAGGCCAGGACCGATCTGCTTGGCCATCTGCACGAAGAGCAGGCCGGCTCCCCAGGCGTAGGCGCCCTGCCCGGTGGGCTCGGCCTCCGGGTCGATCTGCTTGAGCCACTTGCGGTAGGTCTGCAGTTCGGGGTGGCTCTGGATGTTCTCGTTCATGACCGAACCAAGCGCAAGTTCCGCGCCCTCGATGTCGGCACCGCCTTGCTGAACGAGCGCTGGCTTGTAGAGGTTCTGCTGCAGCGCGAAGACGGCCGGCCAGTAGTTCTGCTGGCGCATCGCCTTGGCGAGGCGCACCGCCTGTGGGGCGTCGCCCTGGAACTCCAGGAACGTCACGCCCTTGTCCTTGAGTTCGATGACGTACGTCGAGTAGTTCGTCTCGGCGAGGCCGATCGCCCGGTCGACGATGAAGGTGTAACCGACCTTCGTGGCGACGGACTTCATCAGGCGCGTCTGCGCCTTGGTGGTCTCGTTGTCGACGTACAGGATGCCGGACTTGTCCTTGGCCCCCGGGTACGCGCCGTCCCAGTAGAGGTAGTGGTTGGTCGGGTAGAACTTGATGGAGATCGCGTCCGACGAGAACACGCTGGGGACCTCCATGGCCCGCTCGTTCACCGCGGCTGACCGGATGTCCGGAAGGCCGCAGGCCGACACCGGCCCGGCGATGCCCTCATCGAATGCCGACATCGAGCCGACGGCGCCGAACGCGTTCTCGCAGAAGTCCAGATAGGCCTCCCGGTTGGCTCCCGCATCCAGCCGTGAGTCGCGCAGTCGCAGTTCCAGTCGCCGCCCGTAGATCGTCCCCTCCGTGGCGGTGAACCAGGCAACGAACGCCTGCGTCGCCAGCTGGGCGTCGATGAAGATCCCGGGAACGGCGCCGGCGTTGTCGACGGCGTTGCCGATGATGATGCGGTCGTCGAACACGCCCACGTCGGTCGCTCCGCCGTTGCCCCCGGCGGGCATGGCGCGGGTGTCGGCTGCGCCCCCGGAGCTGGGTGGGGCGCTCCCGGGCTGCGCACTGGTCGTCGTCGTGCCGGGCGACTGGCCGGGAGTGCTCGGCCCGCCGGC
>CBDTZE010000543.1:0-1527 GCA_965364815.1 uncultured Nitriliruptoria bacterium
GGCCGGTGCCGGTGCCGGGGCGGGGGCGGGGGCCGGTGCCGGGGCGACGATCGGGGCAGGTGCGACGACCGGGGCGACGACGACGGGCGTCTCAACGACGGGGGCGGCCGGGGCGCAGACCAGGAGGCCGTCCTCGATGGCGCAGACGATGTCGGTCGGCGCGGCCTCTTCCTCGACCACGGGAGCCTCTTCGACCACGGGGGCGTCGGCCGGGGCGCAGACCAGGAGGCCGTCCTCGATGGCGCAGACCGGCGGGGCGTCCGCAGCCATGGCCGGCAGGGCGAGAGCGGAGAGCAGCGTCACGGCGGCCGAGAGCGAGGTGGCCCGGCGGAGGTTCGTGGTGTTCATCATGTCGCTGCCTTGGTCTTCGTCGGGCGTCGTTGGCCGACGTCGGGGTTTCGGGGTGTGGCTCCCGATCCGGTTGCTGGGCGGAGGCCGCACTTGGGCCTTCGGCAGAAGTCGGCCATTCAATGAGTCTTGTCATGAAAACGTGGTCTGCAAGCACTAGTCCCTCCGGTTGTCAGCGCGCGTCGCGCCCCGTTCTGCGCAAAATGGCAACGCAAAGTGGTCGGAATCCCACTTTTCGCTCACCTCCGCGCCCCGAACACCCCACGGCGGCAGGCGCTCGCCCGTGCGCGCGACGGCGCCGAGGCCCCCGCCAGGCACCGTCAGGCCCGGGGATCCAGGGGTCCGCGGGCCACATCGGGACGATCGAGGTCCTGGACGCGCTTGGCGGGTCGACCCAGCAGGCGATGCCGCCCCGCCTGCCAGTCCCACGCCTCAGCGCCCCGACGAGCGGCGAGCGTGGCCGTCACGCGCTGCCCAATGAGGCTCGCCGCCAGCAGCACCACCCCCGCAGCGAGACCCCAACGGTCATCCCCGGCCAGGGTGCCCACGATGAGGGCCACGACGCCGATCGCGAGAAGTGCCGACACCGCCCCGACGACGCGCAGGACGCGGCCGCGCTGGCGACGGCGCTCCTCGCGGGTCTGGACCTGGGCCAGTCGGGTGCGGAAACGCCCGTCACGATCGGTCGCGGCCAGCCTCGCCCGCAGGTCCGCCCCGTGCGCTCGCCCGCCCGAGGCATCGGGGACGGTCTCGGTCAGCCGCGCATCGACGCGGGCCAACCGGGAGGCCCGGTCCGGGACCGCGCGCCCCGTCGAGGAGCGGTTCGGTGGCGTCACGCGGCGCGCCCCGTCCTTGGCTGGCTGGTCCTCGTCGCGCACGTCCGCCTCCCGGGCCCAAGCATGCCACCTCGCGGGCCCGAACCGCCGCCACGGGATGAACGCCCCGTTTGCCCCCTCCGCAATGTCCGGACCAAGCCCTCCAGTCCTACCCTCTGGCCCATGATGACGTACCCGCTGCCTCTCCCCGTCCTGACCGACCACCCGCTGCTCAACGCCATGCGTGAGCGCGTGGTCGTCTTCGACGGAGCCACTGGCACCGGGTTCCAGCTGCTGGACCTGTCGCCGGAGGACTTCGCCGGCACCGGCGACCTCGCCGCGATGGACCTCGACGGCTGCAACG
>CBDTZE010000544.1:0-1523 GCA_965364815.1 uncultured Nitriliruptoria bacterium
CCCGACGGTCTGCCCGTCCCCGCGGGCGCCACGCCTGGCCAGGTGGCCGAGGCCCTCGCCGCGTACCTGCCGGAACTGGATGTCGCCGCGCTGACGGAGAAGCTCGCCAGCGATCGCCACTTCGTCTACGTCGCCCGCCAGGTCGACTGGGACCTGGGCCAGGAGATCCTCGCCCAGAAGATCCCGGGCATCGGTGTCGTGACCGAGCCCCAGCGTGTCTATCCGGCGGGCGGCCTCGCCGGCCAGGTCATCGGCTTCACCGACGTCGACGGCCGCGGCCTGACCGGCCTCGAGATGGTCCATGACGAGTGGCTCGCGGGCCAGCCCGGAACGCTGGCCCTGGAACGTGCGCCCGGCGGGCTGTCGATCGCCTCAGCCGCCCGTGAGGTCCAGCCTCCGGTTCCGGGTGGCGACCTGGTTCTGACGATCGACCGTGACATCCAGGATGCCGCCCAGCGCGCCGCCGCGAATGCCGTCATCGAGTTCAACGCCAAGGGCGCCAGCGTCGTCGTGCTGGAGGTCGGAACCGGCGACGTCCTGGCCATGGCTTCGGCGCCGGGCTTCGACCCGAACGTGCGCATGCCCGGCCAGGAAGACCTGTGGCGCAACCGCGCCGTCACGGACGTGTTCGAGCCCGGCTCGGTCCAGAAGGCCGTCACCGCCGCCGCCGCCATGGAAGAAGGCATCGTCAACGCCGACACGGTGTTGGAGGTGGCTGACAACATCCGTGTCGGGAACAAGACCTTCACCGACGCTCACCGACACCCCGTCGAGTCCATGACGTTCCGCGAGATCATCGAGACCTCGTCCAACGTCGGCACGATCATGGTGGCCCAGCAGTTGGGCGCCGAGCGTCTCGGCAGCTACCTCGAGAAGTTCGGGTTCGGGTCGCGCACCGGCATCGGCGTCCCCGGCGAGTCGGCCGGCCTGGTTCTGCCCACCAAGGACTGGTGGTCGACCTCGCTGCCGACGATCGCCATCGGCCACGGCATCGCCATGACCCTGCTGCAGGAGGCCAACTTCTACGCCACCGTGGCGAACGGCGGCGTCGCCGTCTCGCCCCGGATCGTGCGCGGGACCGTGGGTGAGGACGGCCGACTCACGCCTGCCGCCGCTCCAGAGCAGCGTCGCCTGTTGTCCGAGGACACGGCCCGTGAACTGCGCAGCATCCTCGGTGAGGTCGTCCAGGGTGATCGCGGCACCGGTCGACGTGCCGATGTCCCCGGCTTCTCCGTCGCGGGCAAGACGGGCACCGCCCGCAAGCCCCTCGCGGACGGTCGTGGCTACTCGACCGAGTACATCGCCAGCTTCGCCGGGTTCGCCCCGGTCGACACCCCCCGCGTCGTCGTGGCCGTGATGGTCGACGAGCCACGGCCCATCTGGGGTGGCGTCGTCGCCGCTCCCGTCTTCGCCAAGGTGCTCGCCGCCGCGCTGTTGGACCTCGACGTCGCACCGACGGAGCCGCAGCCGACCCTCGACGCCGCGCTGGCCGAGGCCATCGCCGCTGCGGACAAGGAAGCCGC
>CBDTZE010000545.1:0-1518 GCA_965364815.1 uncultured Nitriliruptoria bacterium
GATGCCCGATGATCGTGGGCAGGGTGACCCGGTCGCCCTCGTTGAAACGGTTCGACGAACCGCCGCCGGCGATCTCCTCGGTCTCCCCATGCGGGTCGAGGTGATGCAGGTCGAGCTTCCACGTCAGCAGTTCGTCGATGGCCTCCAACATGGCCACGGGAGGCTCGGACGTCTGGAACGACCCGATGGCCGAGACACCGACGGAACCGCCGTTGAAGCCGGATGCGTGCCCACCGATGACGGGGCGGTCGATGCCACCGGCGCGGCCTTCCCAGACCCGCCCGTAGATGTCGACCAAGAAGTTGTAGGCGATGTCGTCCCAGCCCTTGGACAGGTGGTACGCGTAGATCGACCGGATGACGTCGTCCGCCTCGTCCGGGGTGTACGTGTTGCGACCGGCCGTGTGGTGAACGATCGCGAAGTTGAGCCGGTTGAACTCCCGCGGACGGTGCTTGAGGCGCGTCTCGTCCGCGCCCCACGACGACCGCGACAGGATGGCGGGCTGGTCGGTCGCGGCGAAGGCGGCCGCTCCGTCGCGCAACTGCGGCGGGGTCCACCCGAGGTCGCCGTCCACGTCGACCAACGACAGTTCCACCTCGACACGCGGGCCACGCGAGCGGACCTGGACCTCGTCGGAGCGACCCAACCAGATGGGGTCGGAGGCGGTGTCGGCGGCGCGCAGGCCCTCGTCACTGGTGAGGTCAGGGGCGTGGTCGGCGTCGTGGCTGAAGGGCTGCCAGTCGGTCCAGGTGCCCGCTTGCATGGCGCGTACCTCGACCTCGACGTCGGTTCGACCTCCCCAGTCGGCGCCCACCAGCACGGCGTCACCGGCATCGAACGGCGCCTGCTCCACCCAGCGCATCGGGTCGGCGTCACCGCTGGCCAGCACGCGATCCGGCGCGGCGAGCAGCACCGTGCGGGCTTCGGCAGCGGGGGCTGCGCCGACGCCTTGCGTCGCGGGGGCCGCGACAAGACCAGCCGCCACCACGGCAACGGCCGTCAACTGCGAGGCGGGTGAACGCCAACTGCGTGCTCGAACTCTGCGCATGACCGTCAGTCCCCCAAGAAAATGTCCCACGTGACCTACGAATGACAGCGACGTGAGTTCCCCACAGGACACGATCCCGAGTGATCTTTTCTCGGGATCGGGTCCTGCTGTGCGGCAGTGCCGTCAGGCAGCGCCGAGCTTGCCCTTGGGCTCGAACCACGCGCCCTCGAGTGGCAGGTTCTCCAGCGTCAGGCGTGGCAGTGCCTGCGGGAAGAGGCCGGTGATGGTCTCGAGGTCGACGAAGTCGATGTTCTCGGAGTTCGCCAGGCCGCTGGCGTGCTCGGCGAAGCCCAACGAGTAGACGTCGACGCCGTCATCGAAGAGGTTCTGGAGCGGCTCGAGGAAGTTGCGCGCGTCGTTGGACCCGACGTAGACGGCCTCGAGGTCACCCTCGTCCTGGCGCAGGTGCAGGTGCGCCACCATGTCCGGGTCGACGTCGGAGTCGTCGAGCTTCGGCTTCGCGAAGACGC
>CBDTZE010000546.1:0-1510 GCA_965364815.1 uncultured Nitriliruptoria bacterium
GCCGGGAGGTCACGCGCGCCGAGATGGCGACGTGGTCGGTCCGGGCGCTGCAGACAGCGTTGGGCAAGAAGGTCCCTGCGGTCGACGCCGACTACTTCAAGGACGACAACCACATGAGCGGGAACGTCCAAGGCGCCAACAACGCCATCGCCGCGTGGGGCGTGGTCACCGGCACCGGCAACGACAACTTCGCCCCGGAGTCGCTGCTCCGGCGCGACCAGATGGCGACGTTCCTTGCCCGCCTGCTGGACGCCGCGCTCGAACCCGCCTGACCGAGGTAAGGCCACCGCGGCCGCGGTCACTGCTTGCCGGCGGCGCGCCCCACGGACCCTGCGCGAAACCGTCGCATGCGACGGGAACGCGCGGGGTCACTGCTTGCCGGGGGCTCGGCTCTCGCGGTCCCATGGGGCGACACGCCCCGGGGTCAGGCCACAGACGATCGCGTCCGTGACCTGGCGCAGGGGGGCCACGCCCTCCGGGCCGATCTCGTCGAAGACCAACTGGCGCACCGACTCGACGTGGATCGGGGCGGTCTGGACCAGCTTCTCGATGCCCTCGGCGGTCAGCGCGGCGAGGGTGACCCGGCCGTCGTCGGGGCAGGGGCAGCGCGCCAGCCAGCCTCGACCCTCGAGGCGCTTGGCCGCGTGTGACAGCCTCGACAGTGAGCCCTGGGTGAGGAAGGCGAGCTCGCTCATCGGCATCGACCGGTCCTTCGCCCCGGACAAGGCGGTCATGATCGAGTAGTCGAAGAACGTCATGCCCTCGGGGCGCAGGGCCTCGTCGAGCTTGCCCGGCAGCAGCAGCAGCACCGCGGACAGGTTGCGCCAGGCGCCGAGTTCCGGGCCGTTGAGCCAACGTGGTTCGTCCATGTGCACAGGATATCGGATTGACTTGACAATTCAAGTGAACGCGCTTACGTTCCAATGTGTGAACGTTCACATGAACGGGCAATCATCAGTCGGGCATCCTCGCCCCGCTCCCCAGCCAGGACCACGCCATGAAGCTCCTCGCCTTCGCCGCCAGCAACAGCCGCAACTCCATCAACGCCAAGCTGGCTCGCCACGCTGCGGATCTGGTGGCCGCGGACGCCACAGACCACGTCGAGATCGAGATCCTCGACCTGAACGACTTCGAGATGCCGATCTACTCGGTCGACCGCGAGGCCGAGGGCGGCATCCCACAACTGGCCCGGGACTTCTTCGACAGGATCGGCGAGGCCGACGCCGTCATCGTCTCCTTCGCAGAGCACAACGGGGCCTACACCGTCGCCTTCAAGAACGTCCTCGACTGGGCATCCCGCGTCGACAGCAAGATCTGGCAGGGCACGCCGCTGGTCATGCTGGCCGCCGTCCCCGGACCTGGCGGCGGCCGCAACGTCCTGGCCGCCGCCACCGGCGCGGCTCCGTTCTGGGGCGGCGACCTGGTCGGCTCGACCTTCATCCCCGGCTTCCACGCAGCCTTCGACGCCGAGGCCGGCGAACTCACCGACCTCGATGCCCGCGCGGCCCTC
>CBDTZE010000547.1:0-1510 GCA_965364815.1 uncultured Nitriliruptoria bacterium
GGGCTCGCAGGGCCAGGACGACGGAACTGTCGGCGGGGTCGCTGTCACCCTCGGCACGGCGCTCTTCGACGATGGTCATCTGTTCCGGCACGTAGTGGGTCTGCGCCACGACGTCGATCACCGTGTCTTCGGCGAGCACGAACTGGTGCGTGAATCCGCGCTTGGAGAGTTCGTCGACCTGCTTGCTGTAGGGCGTGAGATGGCTGGTGGACATGGTCGTCGGCCTTTGGAAGATGGGTGAGTCGTGCCCACGGACGCCCACCGGCAGACCGCCCGCGCGTGCTTGGCTGTTGGGGAACGCCCCCAGCGGAGCCAGGACGCGCCATGCAGGAAAGCCCCGACGACCTCACCGACCTCCAGGCACTGCTCGACCGGTCCTACGCCACGGCCGGATCGCACCTGCAGTCGATCCACGAGCCCCGGTGGCGGCTGACCGGCGCCGACGTCGTCGAACGACTCCAGGGCATGGTGCTGCTGGTCCTCGCGACCAGCACCCGGGACGGTCGCCCACTGACCGGCGCCGTCGACGGCTTCTTCGTACGCGGCCGGTTCTGCTTCGGCTCCTCCCCCGACTCCCTGCGCTTCCGGCACCTCGCTGCACGGCCGGACGTCAGCGCGACCCACCTGCCGGGCGAGGAGCTGGGCATCACCGTGCACGGCAAGGCCCGGGTCGTCGACTTCGAGGACGACGAAGACGCGATGGGCCCGGCGATCCGCCAGGCCTGCCTGGAGCAGTACGGCGAGGACTGGCTCGACTGGGGTGACGAGGCCGCCTACGCCGTCATCGAGCCGGACAAGATGTTCACGTTCCACCTCGACCCGGACAAGCTCGTCGACGGAGCCTGACGCCCCATGATGAAGGCCCGTCCGGACGAACCGGACGGGCCTTCATCGTTGCTGCGATTTGTGCGTCAGCTGCGACGACCGCGGGTCAGGCGCACGGCGCCGCCCAGCGTGGCGAGGCCCGCGAGGACCGCACCGCCACCGGTTGCCGGCAGTGGCGCCGGGGCGGGGGCAGGCACAGGCGCCGGGGCGGGTGCCGGGGAACCGCTGGCGCAGAACGCGCCGAGGTCCACCGACTCACCACGGTCGACCGCGACGTCCTGCGTGCGGACCTCGCTGCCACCGACGGCGCAGGAGACGGTCCAGAGCTCTTCGGTCCGCGGCGTGAGCTGCAGGTCCGTCGGCGGGCCCTGGTCGTCCAGTGTCGACAGGATGATCGTCATGTTCCACGGTCCGGCCGCAGCGAAGTTCGAGACACGGGCGACGTACTCGCCGGCCTCGATGCCGTTGGGCTGGGTGTGCTGGACGGTCTCGTTGCTGCCACCGGCCGCCGACGAGTCCAACTCGACGAGGTCGGGGCTGATCAACGAGAGGTCGTAGTCGTCCTGGGCGACGTCGGCCGAGAGCGCCACGACGATCGAGTCGATGCCCTCGGGCACCTCGATCGCCACGTCCTCGGACCCGACACCCGGGGGTAGGGTCTGGCCGGTCCGTTCCTCACTGGAGA
>CBDTZE010000548.1:0-1506 GCA_965364815.1 uncultured Nitriliruptoria bacterium
CGCCCAGGCCGTCGCGCCGCTCCCGATCGGTCAGTTGACGACGGTCGCGCAGGCTTCTGACGAGGTACTGGCGCTGGTGCCGCGCAACGCTGCCGAGGCAGGCCTCGACTACGCGCCCCGCCTGGTGCTGGTCGACGTGCCGACGAACCGTGACCGCAACATCCTCGCCTCCAGCGGCATGGACGTCACCGAGCACGCCGGCCACGACTACATCGAGGTCGTCCTCCACGACGCGGCGGACGAGGACCGACTGGACGCGTTGGGCATGACCTGGACGGTGTCCACGCCCGACCTCATCGCCTTGGAGTACCAGCGGATCATGGCGGACGCGGCCTACTTCCGCGCCAACGCCGCCAGTCCTCTGCCCTCTGGCCGCACCACGTACCGCGTGCTGGCGGACTTCGGTTCGGAGATCGACGGACTCGTGGCGGCGGCGCCCGACCTGGCCAAGCGGATCTCCGTCGGTGCATCGGTCGAGAGCCGCGACCTGATCGGCATCGAGATCGGCGTCGGGGTCAACGACCCCGAGGACGGTCGCCCCGTCATGCTGATGTTCGGCAACCACCACGCACGCGAATGGCCATCGGCCGAGGCGCCGATGGAATGGGCGCACGACCTCGTCAACCGCTTCCTGGCCGGGGAGGCCCGGACGGTGGACCTGCTCACACGCGCTCGGGTCATCATCGTCCCGGTGTCCAACCCTGACGGCTTCGACGCCTCGCGGACGTCCGGTGACCTGGTCGACCTCAACTTCCTCGACGGCGGCGGCACGGCCAGCATCCTGGCAACCCCGGGCAACGCCTACAAGCGCAAGAACTGCCGCATCGTCGACGGCCAGACCCAGCCAGCCGGCAGCTGCGTCGCCTTCTCGTCCCCGGGCGGGTTCGGAATCGGCGTCGACCTGAACCGGAACTACGGCGGCCTCTGGGGCGGTCCGGGTGCCGCGGGCCAGACCCCCGACCAAGAGCGTGAGGCCACGGAGAACATCGGTCCCAGCGCCGCGATCTACCGCGGCCCGGCACCCTTCTCGGAGCCCGAGACCCAGGCGATCCGGACCCTGATCTCCTCGCGCCAGGTCACGACCCTCATCTCCAACCACACCTTCAGCGCCCTGCTTCTGCGCCCCGTCGGCGTCCAGCCGGCCACGACGCACCCCGATGGCTTCCCGATCGGCTTCGCGCCGGACGAGTGCTTCACCCAGCCGGACGGCGTCGACAACGGCATGCAGGCGCTCGGTGAGCGGATGACCGCGCAGACGGGCTACTCGAACCAGTTCGGCTGGGAGCTCTACGACACCACCGGCACCACCGAGGACTACTCGTACAACGCAACCGGCGGCTACGGCTACACCTTCGAGATCGGGCCGGACGAGTTCCACCCGCCCTACGAGGAATGGATCGTCGAGTACACCGGGGAGAACCCGTTGGCCCAGGGCGTCGACATCGACGCGACCTTCGACCTCACCTCGCCTGCTGGCCAGATCTGCGACGGCACGTTCGACCCGGT